>JBBSGY010000007.1:0-17802 GCA_038253645.1 Acidimicrobiales bacterium | reverse complement strand
CCCCATATGATCTAGAGCTATGAGCTCCGAAGACCTCGAACGGTACGAAACCGAGATCGAGCTACAGCTCTACCAGGAGTATCGGGCGGTGCTGCCCATGTTCCGCTACGTCATCGAGACCGAGCGGCGCTTCTACCTGGCCAATCATGTGGATATGGAAGCCAAGAACGACAGTGACGGCCATGTCTACTTCGAGGTCAACCTGCGTGATTCCTGGGTGTGGGACATGTACCGCTCAGCGCGCTTTGTGTCTGCAGTTCGGGTGGTGACCTATCGCGACGTCAACGTCGAAGAGGTTCCCGAACAAGAAATTTGACCGGGGCTCGGCGGGCGCTTGGTGACCACGGCGAGGAACGCGTTGCGCAGTGGTACCTCGCCAATGGCTACAAAATCGTTGCCCGTAACTGGCGCGGCGGACGCACGGGCGAGATCGATATCGTTGCATCGAAGTCCGGCACCATTGTTTTCTGTGAAGTCAAAACGCGCAGCAGCAACAAGTTCGGTTCACCCGTGGAGGCGATTACATGGGCCAAGCAGCGCCGCATTCGCCAGCTCGCATCCATGTATCTCGCAGCGCATCCGGCTCGTGCGCAACAAGTACGTTTCGACGCGGGCTCCGTGATGGGCGAAGTGATCGAAGTACTCGAAGGCGTCATTTGAGGAAGCCTGTTCGCGACGACTAGGGCGACGTTGCAGGATCCCGATACCAGGCTTCGTGCAATGGCGTTTGCGGCGGATCTTTTGTGCCAGCTTCTTTGAAGTTCATATTGACCGCAATGCGAATCTTGTCACCGAGGACTCCACCAGCCCGGCGCGGCACGAGCTCGGTGTATTCATGACCGACTGTGTCACCGCAAAAGGCAATCCCAAACCCGGGCCGCGGGTAAATTGTCAAGACGTCTCGCCAGCTCCTGTTCCGGTCGTAGTAGCCGAAGACGGTCGCACCTCCATCGCCGGGCGGATGAAACGTCGCGTAGATGACAAACGCGAACCTGTTGCGGTCTACATGCCTGTCCATTCGTTGACCTGGTAACGCGACATTCAGAGTTACCGCACTCCGCCGGTCTGACCACAATGCCGGGCGCGGCAAGTCGCGCTGCTGAGCAAAGTCGCGCAAGATCTTCAGGGCAAAGTCTTCATAAACGCCTTCGATCAGCCACGGCGCTTCCGAAGCGAGGATGATGCCATTAACGGCGCTGAGCTTAGCTCCTCGGTGATCAATGGTCGTCTCCGTTCCAGGAGCAACGGTCGTCGTGTTTATGAAGTCTTTCGTTGTTCCGATACGTAAGAGTTCGGAGTGCCAATCGTGATGGATGCTCGAAAGCCCGAGCCGCAGATCAAACTTTTGGAGTTCAACTTTCGGAATTTCGAGTGTTGGCCGGTCGCCTCCGGGCGTAATATCGAACATGCGGCGACCGTACGAACGCGAAATTTGTCCTACCAATTGGACATGAAATTACTTCTGCGGTGCTGCTCGCACCTCGCCGCGGTGACCAATCTTGCGCATGCGAGCGGAGTTCGCCCAGACAAAATCGAACAGCCTCGCTTGCGTCCTTGCGAGAGCAGCGCTGCGAATCTCGATACCGAACACGTCTTTCTCGTTGAAGTTGTACGCAGCGTAAACGTCGTCGTAGATAAGCAATTCGTACTCAAAGTGCAGCGCGTTCGGGTCTAGGCGGCGACATTCCCAAAGTCGATCAATTAATTCGATTACGTCGGTCCATGCATCTATTCGCTTGAGGTTCGTGATCTGCTGAATGAAGATGTTGCGCTCGACAAATTGCCGGCGAAGTGCTTCTGCTTCGTCGCGATCGAACAGTGCGTTCAAACTCGACAGCTCGAAGATCTTGAGCGAGCCGCTGGCCTCGACCGAGTTGCGTGTGATCTGACGGACGCCTTCGATGCCGTCGTAGTGAATTACCCGTGAGCCGAGCTCGTTGGCAGCGACATTTACGAGTTCACCGAGTACGGATGGCAACTCGCGCTTGCGGGCATCGAGTTCGCGCTGCTGGCGTGCCAGAAAGTCCTCGAGGGAGCGCGGGCCCAGCGGCGCGAGTTCCCGACCGCGGGAACCGTCGGTGTAGCGAATGAGCGCTTTTTCGACGAGGCGGTCACCCGCCCTGTACACGTTGGTGCGCGGAATTTCGAGTTCGCGGCTTACCTCAAGCGCTCTCATCGAGCCGCTCCTCAACAGGAAAATGTAAAGTTCTGCCTCTTCCGCTGTGAGACCAAATGGCGCAAGTTTGTCTCTAAGACTTTCGCTGTCCGCATCGTAGGACATATCATCAGATCCTATCTGATCCGGCGAGCAGCAGAATTGCCTCGCGCCGAGGTGTTCGCGAAATAGATGTCCTGGATTTCAGACAGTCAGACAGTCGGAGTGAACATTCAGAACAGCGATGACCTACCGCGGCCGATGACCGGTCGCGCGGCTTTGCGCCATAGCTCGTCGAAGATTTGGCGTTGTGTGCTGGCGAAGTTCGTGTCTTCGATCTCAACTCCGTACGCGTCATCGCCGTATGTGTAGAACGCGACCTTGTCGTTGTAGATGACAGTTTCGCAGTCGTAGCTGATTCGCTTCGGGTCGACATATCGCACTTCAAGCCAGCTCGTGTCGTTTACACCGAGCTCGGATTTGTACGCAGCGTTCGAAAGTTCCTTCACGAAAATGTCGCGGTCAATGAACTCTTGTCGTAGGCGCCGCGCTTCATCTTCGGGAAACATTGAACTCAACGATGCATAGACCATTTCGTATATGCGGAACGTGCCATGCGTCTCAAGTGTGTTGTATGTGATCTCTCGCACACCGTCTAACCCATGAAATTCTTTGACCTTCATCACACCACCCGACTCAGACCGAGAACGGCCACAAAGATCAGCGCAATTCCGACAGCGTTGCGCCATCGAATGCGTTCGTCCATGAACAGACAGGTGATCAACACAACGATCGCTCCACTTGTTGCCGTAATTGGTGAAGCGATCGAAGCGAGCGTGTACTCAAAGCTGATCCACAAGAGACCCATCCCTACAACCGCGAACAATGCTCCGGCGAACGCGTGCATGTAGTCACCCGGCTGAATCCGAGCGCCACGCAATGACAGTCGCAGCGATTGCTTCTCGACACGGAGGTACACCAGTGCAACCGGAATCTGCACAAGTGCAAGAGTAATCATGAAGTCATACGCCGATGTTCTATTGATGACCGACTTTGCAGCTGCGTCGGAAACACCGGCGCCTACAGCACCCAGAACGGGCCACAGAATGGCTCCGCTGGTGCGTAGCTCTTGCCGGCTGAGCTTCGAAGGCAGAGCGCTCATCAATGTTCCGCAAATTGCGAGCGCAATAAACGCGCCTTGTGTTGACGTGAGACGTTCATTATTGATCACATATGAAAACAAAATCGTGTAGATCGGATAGCTGGCAAGGATGATCGCAGTAATGCTGAGCTGGCCCTTCGAAAGCGCATAGTAGTAGAGAGCTTCAGCAGCAATTGCCGTTGCGATGGCAAAAGGCAGCACGACGAAGAAGTTGCGAAATGTACCTCCGAGAAGAAGTGCAAGTGGTACCCAGATGGCGAGGCCAAGAACTGCGTTTATTGCATACGCAACTGATGGTTCGAAGTCGCGATAGCTCTTCTTGAGCGATGCGTCGCAAAGAGCGAGAAGGAACGACGCGTACACAGCGGCGACGATTCCATTCATGACAGCTGGAAGAATACCCGTAAGTCCTGCTAGGGTCGTATCGCCCAATTCGGCTGGCACGAATGATTGAATTCCAGAAAGCAAGCTGGAGGTTGAGTCAAAGTGCTGCTGTCATCATCAGCAAACGTTGTCGATGTAGGCCTTAGTCGCCCAGTCCCGCGTTTTCCCCTCAGCAGCGATATGCGCCAGATACAGAACCGCGGCCACGTCAGAATCGCAGTACAAACGGATTCGCCGGGTTTTGCCTTCAAAGACGGGGATACCGGAAAACGCAGCGGTCTTGACGTCTATTTGTCTCGACTGATTACGCAATCAATATTTGGCGGAACAATTGAGGACGCATTCGAACGCATTGACTTTGTAGACGTGCACGTGCGTGAACGTGTTCCCCTGTGTGCAAGTGACGAAATTGACATGGTGATCGCGATGCTCGCGGTTACTGATGAACGCCGCAAGCACATTGACTTCACAAAGGCCTACTTTGGCTCACACCTTGGTCTCGTAGTTCGTTCAGAAGAACAAAATGTCGATCTTGGATCTGCGCGTATTGCGGTAGTCGAAAGCACAACCGGCGCTGCGTTTGTTCGCGATGGCAACATCGGCGCTCGTGTCATCACCGTCGAGAACAATGCAGATTTGTTGCCAACGCTGGAATGCGGTCGCGCCGACGCGGTGATCAACTCAATCGCGCTCCTCGACGGTGAACTTCGCTACGAAAGCCATGACGTGAATCGCGTGCGCGTCTCGTTTCCATTCGACTCGTGGGCTATCGGTGTCAATAAGCAGCGAAATGAGTTGCGTCGATTCCTCGACATGAATCTCACGCAGATAAGCAATGCCGGGTTTTTGACAAACGCAATTCGCTCTGGTGCGGCCTAGGCCGAATATTCGCAGTGTGGAACCCGTGTCCATGACCGGTGATGGACACGGTGTCGTCAGTCACGCAGGGGCAGTCATCCACGCGCGAATGCAACGGCACTCATCTCATCACCGGCGCACCCTCTCTCTGCAGGGTTTCACCTGTAGGTTGGTCGAAAGCGGTGTTGCGATATTCGTCGAGCGACATTTGCGTGTCGAACGAGAGTGGCCAGTTGGGAAGCCAGTCAGTGGGTGACATACCAGCGGTAGGCACCCACAATTCATGCAGACGGGGAGCATGGTTGCGCAACAAAAACATCAGTCTTTTCAATTGCGGATACATGTGTGATGGGCCGTACATCAAATAGACGTTGATATCCTTGAGCGCATAGTTTGCAAACAGATTGTTGGCGATCACTGTGTCTCTCACATCGGCAACTTCATGACCAATGATTGTGAGCGGATAGGACAACGTCTGGTTCGCATATTCTGGGACTTCGGCCGGAAGTGTGATTGCTTTCCAAAAGGGCTCTGTGTCGACTGTCGGTATCGGCATATCCATCCCGATGCGACTCATATGTTCGCGTAGCGTCTGCAGCGGAGCGGCCTGCAGATGCGGTACCTCACTCACCCTGAGCCAATCAAGTGTTTGTTGCATCCGATCATTGGCAAGTCTTTCGAGTTCCGCTCCCGTTGGTCGCTTCGCCGGATCCAACGGTAGGCACTCGTGAACGAAGTTCCATACGACGCGTCCGAGAAAGAAGGTGACAAGGTGCGAGACCGTGATGTCGGGGATTCGGCGACCTAACGATGACGCGTACCTTTCGAATGTCGGCTCTACGTTTTGGTTCGGCATCATTCGCGAGTAAAGGAGGTCTGGCCAGAGACAGTGATTGAATTCGCGATGCTCAGCTTGTTGTCGATTCCGCTCGTGGAGACGTGCTTGGACAAGCCACTGTTCAGACTTGCCGGCTGCTTCTTCCATGGAAAGCCGTTGAATATCCCGCCTGATTGGGGCCTCGGTAATTGCGACACACGGACGACCGGGAGTATCTCTTTGATGCCCAAGCCACCATCGGAGTGACACCTCATGCGGAGCGTGCAGGCTGAGATTGCGGTTGTACAGATGATCCGCGTATACCCACAGCATCTGCCATCCACGGTTGGTGCTAAGCGTGCCGATGCGCACATTGCGATCTGGCCGGCCGCTGTTTTCGGGATCTCTCATACATTCAGCGAGGGAGTTATCAGCTGCTCGTTTCGCTGCACGAAAGCCCGTTTACCGAACGCCGCGGTGAGGATAGGCATGAACACAACGTACATACCGGTTAGGAATCCGGAAACAGCGGGGTATGTGTTGGAGGCCCGAAATCTGCAGTATCTGGGTAAGTCCGAAGAGAAGGCCCGGAACTCCTCCGTGCTTCCATCGCTCTCGGGGTATTCGAAAGTGAATGTCATTTGGATTGGTGCGTGTGTAGATGCGTTTGGCGATCGGCACCGGTGAGAAGGATCGAGGCTAGGTCTCCGAGAGCTTTATCCAGCACGGCTTGTGCCAGTGTCGGCGTAGGTCAGCGGCTTCGGTGGGTACGACAACGAAGTGTCCCACGCCCGGCTCGATACGTTGGTTGCATCCGGGGCACCGGTATCGCTTCAGCGCTTGGAAGGGCTGCACCATTTGCACAGTGACCGGCATCTTCAGCAAAGGATCGAAGAGCGGTTCTTCCGGGGGCATGCGTCAAGTATGGCGCCGTCAACGTCCAGGCGCGGGCCGGGTAGCGTGCCTCTCATGACGAAGTGTTTGTTGACAGTTGTCGTCTTCCTCACGTTTGTGATGGCAGGTTGTGGTGGCGGTGGCACGCCAACACCAACGACGACGATCGAGCAGCCATTGCCCGCGCCCACGTTCGCGCCCGGTTCGACCATGGCGCGAATCCAACAAGCGGGCAAAGTCAAGATCGGTGTGAAGTTCGACGCACCGGGTTTCGGATTTCAGAACACCGGATTTCAGAACACCGAATTTCAGAACACACTGACGAATCAGCTCGAAGGTTTCGATATCGAGATCTCGAAGTTGATCGCGCAAGCCATCTTTGGCGGAACGATTGGCGATGCGAGTAGCAAGGTCGACTTCGTACAAGCAGTGTCGCGCAACCGTGAGCCGTTCCTTCAAAACGGAACGGTTGACATGGTGATCGCGACATACACAATTAACGATCTTCGCAAAGCCCTCGTTGACTTCGCGGGCCCCTATTACCTCGCCCATGGCGACATTATGGTGAAAACCGGTGACACCACTATTCGGGCATTCGCCGACCTGAACGGAAAGACGGTGTGTATCGCGCGCAATTCAACGTACGAACAGAGTGTTCGTTTGCAGGCGCCGCAGGCAATCGTTTTGCCGCTCGATACGTACGCGCAATGCACGGACGCCATCAACGATGGTCGCGCGCAGGCACTTGCAACAGACAACGTGATTTTGGCGGGCCTTGCACAGGCGAGCGGTGGAAAGTACTCGCTCGTCGGCCTTTCGTTCACCGACGAGCCCTACGGGGTAGGTATAAAAAAGGGCGATGCCGTATTCGCCACGTTCTTGAATGGCCGCATCAAAGAGATAGAGGACAGCGGCAAATGGCGCCAAGCTTTCGGGTCGACACTCGGCAAGTTCGATCTGCCGATCCCGCAGCCTCCGCCCATCGACGCCGGCAGTGCGCCCGCTGCGGCTCCGGCAGCGACCACCACAACCGTTCCGCAAAGCACCACGACCTCGTTCTGATCATTCTTGTCTCAGGCCTTCGTTATTGTTTCGTACACGTCCCGTTGGCCGGCGCAATGGCCCTCTTCTGACTAATTCCTACAGAGGAGCCGGCTGTGATTGCCACGGTCTCATCCTCGACGGTTCTCGGTGTCGAAGGGCACCCGGTGGTCGTCGAGGTTCATGTTTCAAATGGCTTGCCCGCATTCAACGTGGTGGGCTTGCCCGACACTGCATGTCGCGAGGCACGAGACAGGGTTCGCGCGGCACTGTTGTCGAGCGGGCTTCCGTGGCCGCAGCAACGAGTCACGGTAAATCTCGCACCTTCAGGCTTGCGGAAGGTCGGCACCAGTCTCGATTTGGCGATTGCGGTTGCGGTTCTGGTGGCGACTGAGCAAGTCGCTCGCGACGCAATCGACTCGATGGCATTCATCGGTGAAGTCGGTCTTGACGGATCAATTCGTTCTGTTGACGGCATTGTTCCTTTGGTGGATGCCATTGCCGAGTCGACCGTGGTGGTACCTGAACAGGTCGTTGATCAGGCGGAACTAGTTGGCCGGCATAAAGTCCGTGGCGTTGCATCGGTGCGTCAGCTCGTCGATGCGCTCGCGGGGAATGAGCCTTGGCCCGATGTCACATTGCCGGTGTCGACCCGAACATTTCCTTGCGAGCCGGATCTGGAGGATGTGTTGGGTCAGCCGCTTGCACGCTGGGCCGTTGAGGTTGCGGCCGCCGGTGGTCACAACTTGTTTTTAACCGGCCCACCAGGTGCGGGAAAAACGATGCTTGCGCGACGACTGCCCGGGTTGCTTCCAGATCTCGATCCAGCGACTGCATTGACCACGACGCGGGTGCATTCCGCTGCCGGAATTTTGCGCTCCGGTGAAGGGCTCATCACGCGACCACCGTGGCGCTCACCGCATCACACAGCGTCGGTTGTTTCGATCGTCGGCGGGGGCGCGGCTGCAATGCGACCCGGAGAGATATCGATTTCTCACGGGGGTGTGTTGTTTCTCGATGAGCTCTGCGAGTTTTCACGCCCGGTTCTCGAGTCGTTACGCCAGCCGCTTGAAGAGGGCGAAGTTCGGGTGAGCCGAGCGCGGGGGTCTGCTCGTTATCCGGCGCGCTTTCAGCTGATAGCGGCATCCAATCCGTGTCCATGTGGCGAAGGTCCGCAATCGCGCAAGTGTCAATGCCCTCCGGGAGCAGTGGCGCGTTATCGAGCGAAGCTCTCCGGGCCTCTGCTCGATCGCTTCGACCTTCGTGTCGACGTTCACCGCCCGAGCGCGGAGCAATATCTTACTGGGAATGGCGCCGAGACTACGGCGTCGGTAGCGCTTCGCGTGCGGCTGGCCCGTGAACGAGCGCGCGGGCGCGGCGTTCGCTGCAATGCCGACTTATCGGGGCCATGGTTGCGAGCGAATGCACCATTGCAAGATCGTGCAAGCGACTTGCTGCGGGTTCGACTCGAGCGCGGACAGTTGACGGGTCGCGGGCTCGATCGCGTCAGGCGAGTAGCGCTCACGCTTGCTGACATAGGCAACGAAGATCTGCCACTCAACGAGTCGCATGTTGCAGCGGCGCTTCAGCTGCACGCCGAACCAATGCCGGCGGGTCTGTTCTGATGCCGCTCATGTCCGAACCGGCGTGGCGCCGGGCCTGTGCCGCGGCACTTGCAGGGCTTCCCGGAATCACTCCGCGGCGGCTATCAGCACTCCTTGGAGATGCGCCCCCAGACACGGTGTGGCACCAACTCGGTGATGGTATGCAGCCCACCGAAGCGTTGGTGTCGACTATTGGCCAACATCTGGGGGAGGTGTTGGGCGTTTGGCGCCGGCACGTACGACAAACCGACCCGGCTGATGTTCTCGCGCGTTATGACCAAGCGGGCGTTGGCGTGTGGACTCCATTCGATGAGTATCCCGGCAAGCTCACCGGAGATCCGTGGCGACCAATGGTTCTTTTTCACCGGGGCAATTCACTGGTGATCTCCGCGCCGACGGTTGGAATCGTAGGCACTCGCCGGTGCAGCGCGGAGGGCCTGGCCAACGCGAGACGTTTCGGAGCCGAACTCGCCGAAGCCGGTGTTGCCGTCGTTTCCGGACTCGCTTTGGGGATCGATGGTGCAGCACACGCGGGTGCGCTTTCCGTGACCGGCGGAGCGCCGCCGATCGGTGTCGCAGGCAACGGCCTCGACATCGTGTATCCGAAGAGGCATCGAGAGCTATGGAGGGATGTGGGCGAGCACGGACTGCTCGTGAGCGAATCAGCCCTTGGGGTATCGCCCGAGGCTTGGCGATTCCCTGCTCGAAATCGCATCATCGCCGGGCTCTCTCAGGTGCTTTTGGTCGTCGAGTCGAACAAGGGTGGTGGATCTTTGCTCACTGCTAATGAGGCGCTCATGCGAAATGTCGACGTTATGGCTGTCCCGGGCTCAATAAGAAGCAGGGCGTCCGTGGGCACAAATGCCCTGCTCAGAGACGGCGCGATACCTGCATGCAGCACACAGGACGTTCTCGAGGTCTTGTCGATGAACCAACCCGATCATGTTCTGATCCCGCTGAGGCTGCCGCTCGATGACGACCTTCCAGTGCTCGAGGCTGTCGAGCGGTATCCGACGTCTACAGACGACGTAATGCTCCGAACAGGTTGTTCCATGGGCGAAATCGCCGTGGCGCTCTTGCGTCTTGAGGAATCGGGCTGGATATCGGGAATAGACGGGTGGTGGCAACGGGTTAATGATGACACGGCCGAGGGCGCGCACTGCATGTGAGTGTCACCGACCATGGAACTTTGGTGGGTGCCATTTCATGCGCGGCGCCCGTGGCGCCGCTACTGTCCCATGAACGCCGTTCAACTGCTTATCTGACTGTACTGGGTGCCGATCTGGGTACGTCAGGACGACGCCAGTCTTTTGGACCGGCATAGACGTAGTGGGCCACGGCCCGAGGAGCGAGTGCTTGTGGACAGCGAAGACAACGTCAACGGAATTGCGCAGCTTTGGGCCGGTTATAAGGGCGCGCGCACACGCGACTCCCGTGATCGCCTCATCGTGCACTACTCGCCGTTGGTGAAGTACGTCGCAGGCCGAGTTGCAGTGGGTCTGCCCCACAACGTCGAACAATCCGACCTTGTTTCATACGGCGTCTTTGGTCTTATCGATGCAATCGAGAAGTTCGACACTTCGCGCAACATCAAGTTCGAGACTTACGCGATAGCGCGCATCAAGGGCGCAATGATCGACGAGCTTCGCTCGATCGACTGGGTTCCGCGTTCGGTGCGCGCGAAGGCGCGTTCGGTTGAGAAGGCGTATACGAAGCTCGAAGGCAAGCTTCTGCGGACGCCGACCGATGGTGAGATCGCGAGTGAGATGGGAATTACCGAGGCGGAACTGCAGGCGATTTTCAACCAGGTTTCGTTTGTCGGAATCGTTGCGCTTGACGAAATGCTCAGCGTTACGGGCGAGCGTGGTGAAGCAACCTCTCTCGGCGAAACGCTGCCCGACCGCACAGACGGTCCGGTGGCTGCATACGAAGTCGAAGAGATGAAGCAGATTCTCGCCCGTGCGATCAACCGCCTTCAAGACCGCGAAAAGATTGTGCTCACGCTGTATTACTACGAAGGTCTCACGCTTGCCGAGATCGGCGAAGTGTTGGGCGTCACCGAAAGTCGTGTTTGCCAGATCCACACAAAGGCTGTTTTGCAGCTGCGTGGCCGGCTCGGTGAACCGGCTCGCGAAGCAGCGGTCTAAGGTCTTCCAACTCACCTCCCCCTAAATTCAAAATTCTCTTTTGGGGGAAATGCAATGCGCCGTCGCGCGATTCCTGTTCTGGGCCTGTTAATCACCCTCGGTATCTCCGGGATCGCATATGCGTGGCAACCGCCAGTCGGCTCGCCGGTCGTAGATAACTGGCGACCCCCGACAGCAAGTTACGGCGCCGGCAACAGGGGAGTTGACTTCGCTCCACCGGCTGGCGCTGTGGTCAAGTCAGCAGGTGACGGAGTTGTCACTTTTGCGGGGCAAGTCGGCGGAACGCTCTATGTCGTGGTCAGTCACGGTGGTGATTTACGTACGACTTACGGCGATCTAGCGTCGATAAACGTAAAAGTCGGTCAACAAGTCCAAGTTGGTGAGTCCGTCGGCGAAGCCGGACCGCATCTGCACTTCGGCGTGCGCCACGGCACCCAGTATGTCGACCCCAACACACTGTTCGGCCACCCGGTTCTTATCCCAACCGAACAAGGTGCATCTGAGGTCGCTGAGTGACCATAGATGCACCTTGTTCGGAGTGTTCAGCGTGTTCGGCGTGTTCGATTTGAAACGGGTTACTACTCTCATCATTCGATGCAGAACATCAGGATTTCTTTGACCGCCACGGGCCTTGCAGTTGCAGGAATTGCAGCTTGGCTCCTGTCGTCTTTTCTAACGCCCTACATCACGTCACCAGATATGGCTGACTGCGCGATGAACGCAAACGAGACCACCAGCCAGGCTGGTTGGGGCGTTGGGCTCTTTGCAATCGCAACGGCGCTTGCGGTGCAGCGGGGAAGTCTGCGTTCTGGTCGCGCGGTCGCACTCGCTGTGGTGGCCATGTTGCTTGCTCTTGGCGGAGCCGCCGCGTGGCTTGCGTATTTCCAGTCGCAATACTGCGCGTCGATTTAGCGGTTCTCACTAGAACCAACTGCCGCGTGCAGGAAGTTCCGGTATCTGAAATGTGTCGTTGCCACGCGCGCGAGCGGCGTACTTCTGACAAACCTGGAGTGGTCTCCGCCGCCCAGGATGCGACCTTTTCCCACATCTTCGGTGGGAAAAGGTCGCATCCTCGCCTCGAGGCGGCCGGCCGGCACGTAAATCAGGCGAATTTGCCGGAGGCTACGGCTGCGTTGGTTGAACTCACCACGCCACCCGACTTTTCAACTGTTATTGCAAGCGCAGTCACGCTGGTTGTTGACATGAACGCAAACGTTCCCGGGTCGGAGCCGAGGACACCTGCCGAAATGATCGAACCGTCCACGACCGCCCACAATTGATATGTGCGGTCGGCTGGAAGCGGCGCCATGTGGTCATCGACCAAGTAACCATGCCCATCAGGCAACACAACTGCGTCGGCCATCGTTTGACCCTCTGTGCTGACAAGAATGGTTTTGCGCGCACCCGGCGCTTTTTGTGCAGCGTGTGCAACTTCGGTCTGGCTCGGACTGTCAGACCTCGCGAATGATGCGACGCCGACTCCGATGCCGATCAGTAACAACGCAGCGACCGCAGCGAGCGGTTTTGCAAAGCGCGTGTATCGCCGAGCCCGAACAAGGCGCAAAGGTGGAGGCGGCTCTTCGAGTCGCGAACTCAGCTGTTCCCAGACACTCTCCGGAGGAAGCGCCGGCGATGCTCCGAGCAAAGTCGCAACACGACGGTGTTCGTCGAACTCGTACCGGCACTCGTTGCACGACGCGATGTGTTCTTCGACGGCGCTTTGCTCCTCGTTTGTCGCTGCGTGGATCGCTGCAACGGCAAGGAGTTCCTGTAGGTATTCGTGGCGGGTTTCGGAGCTCATGACTCGGTCACCGATGCAGGGAGTTGGTCGCGCAGTCGGCGCAGGCCCGAACGTATACGGCTCTTGATCGTGCCCTCCGGCTCATTGAGCAACGTGGCAACTTCGCGATAAGTGTGGCCTTTGTAATACGCAAGTTCAATCGCGTTGCGCTCGTTTGCCGGCAATGTTTCGAAAGCCGTCTTTACGTCTTCGGCAACGCTCAAATCGATCACTTCGCGTTCGAGCGAGTCGATCATCGAATCGATTTGCGACGCGTCATTTTCCTCGCGGCGCCGCCGCGAGGAGTCGGATCGAATCATGTCCACCGAACGGCTGTGTGCCTGCGTCGACAGGTATGACCGGAGCGAGCCCCTGTCGGGATCGAAAGCGGTCGGATCGTCCCAAAGCTTCAAGAAGATCTCTTGCGTAATGTCCTCCGCGCGAGCCCGGTCGGTCAAAATCCGGCTGGCCAGGGCGAATACCGAGCCTGCGTGACGGCGGTAAACCTCGGCCAGCGCGTCCTCGCGCCAGCGACCGATCGCTACGACAAGCGCAGCATCGGTTGCACGGAGGGGATCGAACGCCGGCATTTGAACTTTATTCGTCGCCGGTGTCCGTTTTGGATGACGATTATTCGAGGATTTCTTGTTTCCAGATGGCAACCTCGGCCTTGATGCGGTCAACTATGAGAGCACTTCCCGCGAACGCGGCGGTTCGATGAGGTGCCGACACGGCTACCAAGAATGCGGTGTCACCTGCAGTAACCGTTCCGATTCTGTGAACGACCAAGACTTCGGTCAGTCCGTGTTGCAAGCCGACCTCGGTTGCGATTTGCTCCATCTGCTGGTCGGCGACTCGCTCATAGGACTCGTACTCGAGATGTTTGATTTCGGCTCCGCCGCTGGGAGAACGCACATTGCCCTCGAACACAACTACCGCGCCGCAATCCCTTCGTCGAACTCGCGCCACCAAAGATGCAACGTCGATGAAGTCGGACGTCGTGTACGCGATTATCAAGGCGCGTGATCTACGTTGCGAATGACTTGCACCCCGTGTTGCAAGATCTCTGCAATTGACTCCAAGCTTTCGACGGCGCCGCCGGGCGAGCCGGGAAGATTCACGACGAGACAGTGGCCGATCTGCCCTGCAACCTGTCGCGACAATGCAGCGAACGGTGTCGCCTTGTAACCTTCGGCGCGCATTACCTCTGCAATGCCGGGAACCTCGCGGGTGATTGCGTCACGGGTAGCTTCGGGCGTTACGTCGCGCAAACCTAGGCCGGTACCCCCATGGGTCAAGATCAAGTCGACATCTTCGGACCAGTTCTTGAGCAGCGTTGTGATGATGAGCTGTTCGTCCGCGGTTATCTCCTGATAAATGACTTCGACGTCCGCCCAGGATTCAACGTGGTTGCGCACAGCCGGCCCGGTGCGATCCTCGTACTCGCCCGATGCCGCGCGATCAGAAACAGTGAGTAGACCGATGCGCATTAGATTGCACCTCCGGATACGGGAGGCAGAATTGCGACCTCCGAATTTTCATCGACGTTTATTGATAGATCGAGAACACGCACGCCGTCGATCATCACTGAACAATGTGGCATTACCGGTGCCAGCGCAGGTTTGATCTCAAGGAGGGCTTGGATAACTGCTGCTGCAGAAGTTCCGTTCACACACATCTGGCGCTTTTCAGCGGCAACACGCGCACTTGCAAACAAAAGGACTGTAACCATCAGAATTCGACCTCGACGTGGGTGCCACGTGAAAGAACGCTTGACGGAGGAACGATTACAAATCCAACCCCGCCCGTAGCGTGCGCAATTCCTTGACTTGTTTCGCCCGCCAGCGGAACAACATCATCACCTTCGATCGCAACCGGGCATATGAAAGTGCGTGGCTCATCGTTTTCCAGCTCGCAAATCAGCCGGCCTGTTTGCGTGCGAGGTGCAACGGAGCGTCCACTCAACTTGCGCACGGCGCGCGCTACGAAGCCATGCGAACACGCGAGCACACTCCCCGGATTTCCGGGAAGTGTCAATACGGGCGTGCCATCGAAACGTCCCGCCGCAAATGGTTTGCCGGGTCGCATAGCTACGCGCCACAAAGCGAGCGCACCGTTTTTGGTCAGGACTTCGCGTACCCAGTCACGTTCACCGACCGATGCACCGCCCGTTGTCACAACAAGGTCGGCCATTGATGACAGTGATTTCATTGCGCCGGTCGTTTCGTCGGGATCGTCACCTACTCGAACAACGCCTGTTACATGAGCACCGAAAAGCGCAAGGAGGGCAGGCACAAGCGTAGAATTCACGTCGTAGACACCGAATTCACCAAGCGGCGCACCCGGAGAAACAACTTCGTCACCAGACACCAACACTGCTACGTCAGGTTGTGGAATCACCTGAACTTCCGAAACACCGATCGACGCGAGCACTCCGAGATGAACCGGGCCCAGGACGGTCCCGGCACGCGCAACAATTGAGCCACGTCTCACATCATGTCCGGTGGCGCGCACATATTGGCCTCGATCGATCGAGTCGAGATAGATACGGCCATCGCGTTCAGCTGCGTTCTCCCACGGAACAACCGTGTCGGCGCCTTGGGGGAGCGGCGATCCGGTTGCAATGTGAGCTGCCGGTGCTACCGACGTGCCATCGAAGTCATCGGCCCGCACGGCGAATCCGTCCATGGACGAGTTGTCGAACCCCGGAACATTGATCTCGGCGACGACATCGCAAGCCGCGACCAAGCCAAGAGCGTCACGGAGCGGTACATGACGCGGTGGCAGCGATTCGAATAGAGAAGAAACGACTCGAACCGCCTCGTTAAACGACGTTGGAGGCATCCGGAGCTCGGACGCGGAGACCGTGCGCATCAACGTCCCAGACTACGCGGGTCCTGGGAGCCTTTTCGTAGGATGTGATGAAATCGGCCCTTCAGGGGCCCATTTACCCCCATCCTCGAAAGAATCGAGCCCGGATGAGAACCCGCACCAAGAGGCACTAGTCTTTGCGCCCGAATGCCCGGGCAATCGGCCCAGGCTCCTATGTAGTTCGTGGCGCTAGTCCTAGGTCGCTTCAAGTCGGAGCGTTCATGCCACAGAATCCAAACCTGCGGAGGAATTCAAAATGGCAGTAGTCACCATGCGTCAGTTGCTCGACGCGGGTGTCCACTTCGGTCACCAGACCAGAAGGTGGAACCCAAAGATGAAGCGCTTTATTTTCGGTGAGCGCAACGGCATCTACATCATTGATCTCAACCAAACGCTGCTTCGCATCGACACTGCATACCGGTTCGTGCGCGACACCGTCTCAAAGGGCGGAACCATTCTTTTCGTCGGCACCAAGAAACAAACGCAAGACCCGGTCTCGAACTTTGCACTGCAATGCGGCATGCCTTACATAAACGAGCGTTGGCTCGGTGGCATGCTCACCAACTTCCAGACCATGAGTGGCCGAGTCAAGAAGATGCAGGAATACGAGCGCATGAAGGCAGTGGGCGACTTCGAAGCGATGCCCAAGAAAGAAGCACTTCTTCTCTCTCGTGAACTCGTGAAGTTACAGCGCAACCTTGGCGGTATTCGTGGACTCGAAAAATGCCCGGATGCAATCTTCGTGATCGACACCAAGAAGGAACAAATCGCGGTAACCGAGGCAAAGAAGCTCGGCATTCCGATTGTGGCTGTGGTCGACACCAACTGTGACCCCGACGTCATCGACTATGTGATCCCCGGTAACGATGACGCAATTCGTTCGGGCACACTGCTCTGTCGCGTTATCGCAGACGCGGTTGCCGACGGTCGCAACATCGCGACCAAGCGTGGCATCGTCGCAGCGCCTGCACCTCGCACCGCAGAAGACGAAGCCAAGCGCGCTGCACAGCAGGCCGAAGCACGCAACGCAGCTGCCAAGGCAGCACGCGAGCGCGAGCAGCGCATTGTCGCCGCGTCACAACCAACGATTCCTGCGCCGGCGGCCCCCGTGCCCGAAGAAGCGGCATCCGAAGAGAAGACGGAGACGAAGTAATGGCAGACATTTCTGCGAAAGGCGTATCTGCGAAAGATGTACAAGCACTTCGGCAAGTAAGTGGCGCCGGAATGATGGAAGCCAAACGCGCTCTCGTCGAAAACGAGGGCGATTCCGAAAAGGCGCTCCAATGGCTTCGTGAAAAGGGTCTCGCCGCGCAGGCAAAGCGCGCGGACCGCGACAACTCCGAAGGTGCAGTCGCGGTTTCCGTGACTGATAACGGTGCCGCAATCGTCGAGCTTCGTTGCGAAACAGACTTCGTTGCGAAGAGTGACGACTTCGTCAACACGGTCAACGAGCTTGCGAACGTCGTTGCCCAGAAGGGTGAAGCTGCGCTCGTTGAGCGCAAGGCCGAAATCGACTCGCTCAACGTCACGCTGAAAGAGAACATCGCGCTTGGTCGGGTGCACCGCCTCGATGCGCAGCCCGGTCGCATCGTCGACTCGTACCTTCACGTACAAAGCGATCGCGGTATCAACGCCGTGCTTGTTGAGATCGAGGGTGACAATCAGCAACTCGCGCACGACATTGCCGTCCACATCGCGTTCGCCCGTCCCAAGTATCTGAGTCGCGAAGATGTTCCCGCTGAGGATGTAGACCAGCAGCGCAAGACGTTCGAGGCGATCAGCCGCAACGAAGGCAAGCCCGAAGCTGCGCTTCCGAAGATCATTGAAGGTCGCGTAAACGGCTTTTTCAAGGACGTAGCCCTGCTCGACCAGCCATACGCGAAAGACGACAAGCAGTCGATCACGCAGATCCTCAACGGAACCAAGATCACCCGTTTTGCCCAAGTGGAAATCGGTCAGTAGCCGGTCGGCGAGGTGGGGGGGCCCCGGGCCCCGATTTGTGGGGCAAGGGGGGGGCCCCACCCAACGGGGGTGGGGCCACCCCCCAGGAGGTGAACGAGGGCGTTTGTTGGCCGATCTGGTTGGGTGT
>JBBSGY010000006.1:0-18839 GCA_038253645.1 Acidimicrobiales bacterium | reverse complement strand
GGCCCGATCTGCCTCCGTACGAGCACGGATGTACGTCGTCAAAACCGTTGATACCGAGTTGCCCAGCCGTTCCGAAACGGTCTTGGGATCGACACCGCCATCGATCATCGTTGTCGCAGCTTGATGGCGGAGACCGTAAAGCGGTGCTTTCTCCAGCAACCCATGCTCACGGAACTTGCGAAACTTTCGGGATGTCGAGTCGGGACGCCAGAACTTCGAACCGTCGGGCTCGTCGCTGAACACGAACGTTTCGTCTGCTAACTGGTGACCAAATTCCGCCGCAAGTTTTTCGCGCTCAACACGGAACTCACGCAGAACGTCAAGCGTCGCTTTATCGAGTGGGATCGTTCGAGTCTTCCCAGTCTTCGTTAAATCTTCGATCCGTAAGTTGTTCTCGGTGCGGATGATTCGCCGGGAAATCGCCAGCTCTCCACGCACCTCATTCAAGTCGCGCCATTGCAGTGCGCACATCTCGCCGGGACGTGCACCGGTAACTGATGCAAGACGGAGATACACCTGAAAGGGAGCATCGAGTTCAGCGACCTTGCGCATCATCTTCCCCACTGCTTTCGGCGTGGGCGTGACGATTACGGGCTTGGGCACTTTCGGCGGCGAGGAATGCTGCGCCACGTTCATTGCGACCCACCCCCAGCGAACGCCCTGTCTAAGGGCAGCGCGCACAATGTTGTGTGCCTTGCGAATCGACGCCGGAGCCAGTCCGTTGTCTCGCAAGCGCACGTACCAAAGGTCGAGATGTTCAACTCGAAGCGAACCCAGTCGCTTCTTACCGATGTCATTTTTGATGTGCTTGTTGATGTAGCCCTTGTAGGTGAGTCGGGTGCCATCACCTGCAGGACCCGCCTTGACCAACCATTCGGTGATCAAGTCATTGAGCGTGGCATCTGACCGTGCCACCACCTTGCCCTCTCGGACCTGCTTCACCAGGTCATGCAACAGTTGATGAGCGGCGCGCTCAGACGTTGCGGTGCCGGTGAGAAACCGCCGCTTGCCGGTCTTGGGATCGAACCCTGCGAACACCTGGGATTGGTAAGCAACAGTGCCGTCGCTTCGTTTTCGCCGACGAACACTGCCCTTCACGGAATCGAAGTTACAGCCGCAAATTCACTGACGGGCTGTCATTCGGCTGTCATTGAGCGTACTCAGCGGAATTGCAGACTTGGCCAAACACCACTTGACCAGGGTTTTTGCGAGCAGTCCCAACCTCCCATCAAACGAACCTAAACCCGCTGGTGGTGGGCCCGACAATCTCGCTGCCGGAGCCTTACGCGGCCTCGCGCCAGTAATCAGCCCGTTCGCAGGCCCTTACGATTGCCTTCTCAACAGGCAAGAAACATCGAACGCGGAGCGACCCTGAGAATGTTTATTGATGTCAGCAGGACACTGTCACCCGATTCTGTGGTTTTCCCAGGCGACACGCGACTGAACTTCGTTCAGATTGCGGGGCTGAGCAGCGATTCCCATTTTGCAAAGATTGGCATTGAGGGCTTCTCCGGCCATGTCATGAGTCACGTCGATGTGCCGAGCCATGTATTCAAGGACGGCAAGACTCTGAGTGATTACAACGTCAACGACTTTGTGTTCGACGCAGTTCTCCATTCGGTTTCCGGCGACGTCATTGACCGAGCTGAAGTCGAACAGCTTTCCGATGTGCAAGGGAAGGCTGTTCTCTTCAAGACCCGAGGATCTGATGTTGGGGACACAGACCCGTTCGTCGCCGACTTCGTCTACATAACGGGTGACGGCGCTTCGGCGTTGGCAGAAGCCGGTGTTGTTGCTGTAGGCATCGATTACCTAAGCATCGATTCTGTCGAGGATCACATTGCCCATCACACGTTGATGAGTAACGACGTTTTGATATTCGAGATGTTGCAGTTCACTGACGTCAAACCCGGCAACTACAGACTGATCGCATTTCCGTTGAAAATTCAAGGCGGAGACGGCTCCTGCGTGCGCGCAGTGCTGGAATCAATCTGACAGAGCCGACATGCTTTCGTTCGATCCGACCTCACTTGTGAAGTCATCAAGGAAATTGTGCAGCAGTGCGTTCATCTCGTCATAGGAGTGAGAACGAAGCTGTTCAGGCGACTCAACATATGGAGAGCCAGCTAGTGAAGCGAGCTCTTCGACGCTATTGGCAATTAGGCCTTCAACGGCTGCGAGCGTGAGTTCCAAATGGCACTGAAATCCGTAGACCTTCCGCGTGTAGCGAACGATTTGTCGAGGACAACCTTCGCTCATCGCCAACACTTCTGCGACATCTGTAAGCCCTGGCATGTCGCCGTGCCAATGCCCGACAATTGCAGGGTCCGGAAAGCTACTTACCAGCAGATCACGCCTTCCGGCTTCAGTTAACGCAATTGGAAATGCGCCAATTTCCTTATTCGGGCTGTGGTCGTACTTGGCACCAAGAGCCTCGCCAATCAACTGTGCCCCAAGGCATACGCCAATCACGTATTTGTTGCTATCTATGGCCCTTCGAATAAGTGCAGTTTCCTTGGCCGCATCAAAATGGGAGCACTCTTCGACCGTGGTATCCGGGGACTGCGGACCTCCCATTACCACAAGCAAATCAAAGAACGGGTCAGATGGCAGCCTTTCTCCGAGGTAAACGCGAGAGTACGAGACATCAAAGTTTCGACCGGTGGCCCAGTGCTCAATAGCCGCTGGGCCTTCAAAATCTTCGTGGACGACAAAATGGACCTTCACCAGGACAACGGTAGTTCGCGCCCTGGCCTCGCCAACACCCCCGGCAGCAATACCCACAACGCCCAAAAGGTTCGTGAGATGGGAAGTTGATTTGCAGTCCCAACGGGATTCGAACCCGTGTCCCCACCTTGAGAGGGTGGTGTCCTAGGCCTCTAGACGATGGGACCAGACGAATCGAGACTATCGCCTGAAAAGCGATGTCAGTTCGGGCGCTCGGTTTGCGAGACCTCTTACTTCGAGTACTTCAAGGCGCACCCAAAGGGCAGTCAGCCGGAGAACTACGGGATTGTGCTTGATTGCCTCGGCGAAGTTGGCCGAAACACTGCCGCGGCGCTTTTCGAGCCCAACGACCTGCATCCGGCTTGCCCACAGACCAATTGCAACACCCCCGATGATCACAAGACCGATGGCGAGTGCGCAGATTGTTGCGGTTCCATTGAACTCAACAAGTGGTGCGACAAATGCAGTGGCCTCGGGGTGCATACTCTTTGAAGTCTCGAGGGCGCCGGGCGAAACGATCGCCGGAGTGGCAGATGCGACGGATACCCGGATCGCGACTCCCAAAGTCACCAACAAAGAAGCGACTGCAGCGCCAACGCGCCAGTCAAAAAATCTGCCCACCAAAGCCCCCCGGCAATAACCCAAAAAAGTAGATCAAGTCCAGAGAACCACGCACTGTGGTTGTCTGTCCACAGTTAGAGAAACATTGTCGAAATCCGTGAACGCTTCTTTCATATTTATTTATCGGTTCGTATAGTTCTGCGGCATGACCCGCCACTTCCTTCGCGATGACGACCTTTCTCCGGCTGAGCAGATGCAACTTCTCGCGCTCGCCGCGAACATGAAACAGGACCGCCTCGGCTATCGACCATATGAAGGCCAAAAAGCAGTCGTGCTGATCTTCGACAAACCGTCGACGCGAACCCGAGTCTCGTTCTCGGTGGGGGTTCTCGAATTGGCCGGGTGTCCCATCATTCTCGACTCGCAAACAACCCAAATGTCGCGCGGCGAAAGCATTCAAGACACAGTCCGCACCTTGGATCGTCATGTGTCGGCCATTGTGTGGCGCACGTTCGAACAGCAAGCGCTCGTGGAAATGGCTGCAACGTCACGCGTGCCGGTGGTCAATGCGTTGACCGACGACTTTCACCCCTGCCAGCTGCTCGCCGATTTGTTGACGATTACCGAACGTAAAGGCCGTCTTTCGGGGCAAACAATCGCTTTTTTTGGCGACATTGCAAACAACATGGCCAACTCATACGTGCTTGCATGCGCCACAGCGGGAATGCACGTACGGCTCGCCAGCCCGCTCTCCATCGCACCCGATCCAGCCGTTATCGAGCGAGGCAGGCAAATCGCCAAGGCAACCGGTGGTTCGGTCGAAGTGTTCGACGACGCGAAACACGCTGCGTACAACGCAGACGTTCTCGCGACTGATACCTGGGCTTCGATGGGACAAGCTCCCGTCACGTCCGAAACTCGCCGCCAATACCAGCCGTTCCAGATCAATGACACATTGCTTCGTGCGGCAGCGCCAGACGCAATCGTGTTGCATTGCCTTCCCGCCTACCGCGGAAAGGAGATCACAGGTGATGTAATGGACGGTCCGCAAAGTGCGATCTGGGACGAGGCGGAAAACCGACTTCACGTACAGAAGGCCTTACTCACTCTTCTTTCTCAGTGGTCATGATATGAGAACTGAATCACTTCTCGAACCGAACAGGACCGACTCAATGGTCAGACAGCGCTCTAACATCCCCAACACGCCGACGGCAAGACGCAGCAGAATCTCAGAACTACTCGGCTCGACGAGCATCCGGTCGCAAGCTCAGCTGGAAGAATTGTTGCGTAGTGACGGGCTCGATGTAACGCAGGCAACTTTGTCACGCGATCTCGACGAGCTCGGTTCGGTGAAGGTACGCGACGAAGGTGGTTCGCTCGTTTACGCGCTGCCGAGCGCCGAACATCGAGCCACGAGTGGCGAAGCGTTCGAGACTCGCCTTGCACGCATCGCAAACGAATTGCTTGTATCTGCCGAGGCGTCCGCAAACCTCGTCGTGTTGCGCACTCCACCGGGAGCTGCGCAATTCCTTGCTTCCGCGATTGACCACACGGGCCTTGATGAAACGATTGGCACCATCGCAGGTGATGATGCGGTGCTCGTCGTCACGCGTGATCCGATTGGCGGCGCGGGTTTCGCCGCCTGGATTAAGAAACTCGCAGAAAGCTGATTGGAATTAGCTTCTAAATTCCCGGTTGGTTCGGCGACTTTGCTGAAGGTGGCGGCAATGTCACCGGTCCGAGAGGTAGCTTTGGAAGGGTCGGTTTCGGCGCAGGAACCCTGACTTCTGTCTTGTTCTTGCTCGGTGATTCGCCGGACGCCATCGGGAAGTTTGCCTGCGGTGGCCACGATTCAATCGCGTCATCGGCTTCAGGCTCGTGACTGCCGCGACGCATCAAGAACAGTGCGCCGAGCAACAGTGCGAGCCCCGCAAGGACGATCGCCAAGCGAGTCGGGTTCTTCGTAATCGAACTGATCAAACTCGTTGCCTTCGATGAAGCATCGGTGCCGGAAGACGAATCACTCGGAGTTGACGTCTTCTTATTCTCGTTTGCCGGTGTCGCGCCGGCGGTAGACGACCCGGACTTTGCGATCGTTGTGGATGTCGTCGTAGTAGTCGAATCGGTCGTTTTCGACTCGGGTGACGTCGCCGCGGCAGGCTTGCCGGCGGGCTGTGCCGCCACTAGTGACGGGGATGAGACGACCCCATTCGGTGAAGCAACGCTCGACGGCGAACTTGGGCTGAATACAAATGTTCTCGGCGCCGCGGTACGACGCTCCGTTTGTGCTGACACAGCTGACACGGCCGGCGCTGCTGTTTCGGTCTTGGCCACTACCGGCGCCAGAGTTTGAGTTACAACCTGCTTCGGCGCCTCGACTGTGTCGGTAGCCGCCGGCAAAACACACTTCGGGCCTTCAACAAGAACGCTGCCGGAAGGACATACGAAGACAACTGGTGGCTTGCGCTTGACCGGAGGAGGCGGCGTCGTATCAACCGGCCTTGTTTCTGGTTGCTCCGCTGTAGTTCCGCCGGTCGTAGTTCCGCCGGTCGTAGTTCCGCCGGTCGTAGTTCCGCCGGTCGTAGTTCCGCCGGTCGTAGTTCCGCCGGTTGTCGTGTCGCCAACTGTCGTGTCGCCCGAAGCTCCGCCGGTTGTCGTGTCGCCAACTGTCGTGTCGCTCGAAGGTCCGCTGGTCGTATCGCCGGCTTTACCACGCGAAGTCTTGTCCGAAGAGCTACCGGTTGTTGAGTCACCGATCGTCGAGTCACCCGTCGTTCCAACAGTTGGACCGGATGTCGTGGTGTCGCCGGCGGCGGCGCGCTCGGTCTTGGTGCGCTCGGACTTCGACCTCTTTCCGTTGATCGAGTCGACAAGGTCCGTGGCGCTGGAATTGTCCACACCTAACGAAATCTTGCCGCTTGCAAGCGGATTGTGCGCCGCAGCAAACACAGTCGGCACTGCCAGGCCGATCAGCAGCGTCGTCGTGACGCCGGTAATAACGACGGCCAAACGCCGACGTTGCGAAAAATTCCTGCCCACAATTGCCCCCTGGCAGCCAAAAACAACTACTTCGCCAAGAGAACCAGGTGAATGATCATTCGTAAAGGGATATATGAGAAGTTCGTACTTGCGGAGTACTTGCGCATAACCGAAAGCTCTCCCACCGCGACGACGTTCAGTTCTTGTCTAACTGCTCCACGAACCCGGCCGATAAAGAAATGTGGCCGATGAGATCTCTTTCACAAGCCTTCTTTCAGCTGCGTCGGGTGGCCGTCGAGATGCGATTTCAGACCTTTGGCGGGCGCATCAACCAGGTCTTTTGCGCTGGCTCCAATCGATGGACCGATTTGCAGCGGAAGATCTCGCTTCGGAAACCTGGGTCGATGCCCTTCGGTCATCGGGCAGCTTCGAGGGCGATGAGAGCGGATTTCGGGCATTTTTGTTCACTATTGCCCGGCGCCGGCTGATTGATTATCGCCGCCGCATGGGCAAGCGACCGGACTTCAGCAGCAGTGCCGTTCCGGAGGCAACCGACCAGGTGGACACGAGCAACGATGCCGTCACAGCAATCACCACAGCTCATGCGGTTGCGTTGATCAAAAGCACTTTGCCGGCCAATCAAGCCGAAGTAGTGCTGATGCGCGTGCTTGGTGGACTCAGCGTTGCTCAGGTGGCTGAAGTCACCGAGAAGTCTCCTGAAGCAGTCCGTGTGCTCCAACATCGCGGGCTTCGCAAACTTGCCGCTGCGACCTCCCCTTCGATTTCTGAACGATTCAACAAGGAGGAGGTGTAACGGAATCGGCCTCCGGTCGATTCCTACGTCAAATGCGTCAACCTGACCCGCGCTTCGGCTCACAACGTGACTCGCTTGACGATCAAACTGTCGACCGTTTGCTCGATGGTGAGTTTGCAGTCGGGCAACACCTGATGGACACGAAGCGGTAAACGCGTTGTTCAAGTCCGCTAACCCAGGACCTTCCGGTCGACGAAGCATCGTCAGTGCCCCGCATCGCGATTGTCGCAGTCATCGGCCTCTGACTGTCAGCGCCGACTACGATCGTGCCAATGCCCGCCATTTGACGGGCATGTTTTGGCCTAAGCCAATTTCAACTCGCGCGTTTGTACATCGTGACCCAGTCGATTTGAACGTTTCCTCGAGCTGACTCGCTTCGAGTGCATCCGCCGATGCATGTCTCGGTCTGCAGTACCCAATGCATGGGTTTGGACGGCGTGTTGTGTGTTGATGCTCCCAACAATTTCCCATCCATGTAAAACGCAACCTTTCCGGGCGTCCATTCGGTTATTGCGGTATGCCAGTTCTTGAAGGTCGCATTCGATTCGAACTTGTCGCTCTCGAATTGACCGGTCGATGGCTGCGCGTAAATGGCTGCTCCGTAAAATGTTTCGTTCAAATTGCCCTCTGGGAAATCGACTTCGCCATCATCCGGCCAGCGTTCGCTGTCCGGCCACAACAACCACGCGACCTTGAAGCCTTGCACCGAGTCGGCTTTGAAGCGCACCGAGTAACGCCCGTATGTCTGTCCATAACTCGACTTGGGAATGATTGCCGCACCCATTGCAACGCCGTTCTCCGAGTGCACATTCTTATTGAGCACGCCGTTCTTCACACTGATGACTTTTGATGGGTAGTAACGCCCTGGACCGCCGTCGTTTTGACCCGAAGTGTCTTTCGTCCCGTCTTTGTAGACCTCCCACGAACTTGCGTATGCGCCGCTTGGAAACGTCCCCAGCGCAGAGTCTGTATTGAAGTCTTCCGAGAACACTTGCTTCCACCCGGGCAGGTCACCCAAAGGCATTGCTTGCCCAGAAGAACTTGTGCGGGGCACATTGGCTGTGCTGCTGGTCGTAGTCGTGCTGCTGGTCGTAGTCGGCGTCGGCGTCGGCAGAGCTTCGGGCTTCGCGGGCGTTGTGTCGCGCGCGTCGGCGATCAGGGGTGCGGCAATCGGATGCACGAATCGTTCGCGCTGGGTACTCGATCCAAGCGCTGTCATCGACAAGGTGAATAGACCGACCGAAACCGCCAGGATCAGGCGGCGCGGATGCAGTTTGATCCGCGTGCCTCTTGATTTCGGCTTCACCCGTTCCTCCCGTCGCGGTCCAAGATGAGGATAGGGCCGGCTACGCGGGCGTGCCACGAAAGAGCGGCAACGTTTCGAACTGCGCACCGAGCAGCTCTTTGCTGTCCGCACCAAGCCATTTGTCGAGCACGGTGCCGTAAACGCTGTGAAGCGGAATTGACGACTTCAGATTTCCGCTCGAGTCGAGGTCGGTAAGCGAGGGTTGTTTGCCGATGAGGCCGCCCGCGACACGATCACCGATGACGAACAATGGCCCCGCCGTGCCGTGATCTGTTCCCCCGCCGTTTGATTCCGCGCGCCTGCCGAACTCGGAAAAGGTCATCAACGTGACGCGCCCGGCGAGCGCCGGGCTCAGCGATGCGTAGAAAGCTGCAATTCCCTTGTCAAGCTTCTCGAGCAGATCTTTATGCTGCCATTCCTGGTTCGAGTGAGTGTCAAAGCTGCCCATCTCGACGCCGATCACGCGCACGCCCATATTCGCATTCACCAAGTTCGCACAAAGTTGCATGTGTGATGGAAACTGCTGACTGTTGTCAGCCTTTTGCGGATAACACTTCGCCACTTCGGCAGCAAAGTTCATGCTTTGACTCGTCGTGTTCGCAACGGCGTCAAAGCGTTCACCCATGTCGCGGCTCGGCGCGCCAAGGTTCTTGACGCCTTGAAACAACCGAATGTCGGTCAAGTCAGTGGGATCACCATCTGCATCGCGAACTCCGAACAAACCGTCCTTGTTATCGGGAATCGACGTAGCCGCGGTTTTGACACCCTGCATGTGCAACGGAACCGAACTCCCGATCGTCACGCCGTTCATGTGCTCCGTTTGCAAACCGTCGAGATAACGGCCGAGCCAGCCGGAACGCGGCGTGCCGCCAGGGCCCCACCCGGACATCCAAGTCGCCATCGATTGGAAGTGACTCAAGTCGGGTTTCGAATAACCAACGCCTTGGACGATCGCGACCTTGCCCGCCAGGAACTGTTTTTGCACGTTGACGAGCGATGGATGCAGTGCGGTACCGGCAACGAGCGAAAGTGCTTCGGTCTGCTTGATCGCGAGATCGCCGCGAATGTCGTAATACTTGCCGTCGTTCACCGGCACGACGGTGTTGAGCCCGTCATTGCCGCCACCGAGCTGAATAACAATGAGAATGCCTTTACTTGCGTCAGCAGCTACGGCAACCTCGGCGCGTGCTTCTTCAAGCAACCATCCAGGGATCATCGCAACGCCAACTCCGGCGCCAATTGCCTTCAGTACGGCGCGGCGCGAAATAAGTGCGCGCGTCAGTGGCTCAGATATCGAAAGCCGAGTCCGTATTTCTTCGTATTCCATGTCGCGCATCTACTCTTGCTCTCCGCTCATGCCACTTGAAATTCGGGCGACATCACCGACATGACGATCAGCGTGTTGCGTTCACCCCAGCCTTTTGCCGCGCGCTCAGCGTTGACGGCCGCTTCGATTGCGTCGACTGTGGCTGACGACGCGATGTCAATACCGAAGGTCCCAAGGGCAAGCTTTGCAGCATCGCGAGCTTGCATTGTCTCGCCTTGCTTGAGTAACGACTCGTAGCCCTTTTGCCATGTAAGACTTCTCGCGAAGTTGCCTTTGGCCCACATCGCGGAATTCGTTATCCAAGCTTTGTCGCCCGGCCAGCCTGCGACATTCGGTGGAAACCAAAGTTGCTGGCCCATCGACTCCATGCGCCATTGCGGTTCTAATGCTTTGATCGGAATACCCGAGTAGCGCGCCGCCGCGACGGCAAACTCGACCGGACTGCGCACGTGTCCGCGCTTTGACTTTTCATTGTAAAACTCGTCACGCATAAAGATTGATCGCAGTAACGTCTTGACGTCGAGATTGCTCTTCGTAAAGTCCGCGGTCAGCGCAGTCAGCAAGGCTTCCTCGGGTTCCGGATACGCAAAGAACTCCCACAACTTGCGTGCAATCCGTTTCGCAGTAACAAATCCCGGTTGACCGCCACAGAGTGCGGCGACAATGTCGGGGCCGTCCCAATTCTTTGTTACACCGAGAAACTTTTTCGTTCCGTTATCGTGCTTGTCAGGGAAGTACTTGTAGTTCAGCCGGGGCTCGTCCATGTTGTGACCGGTCCATGCCCGAGCCGACGCAACTACATCGGCTTGCGTGTAGTTGCCCTTGCCTAGCGTGAACAGTTCCATCAGCTCGCGTGCAAAGTTCTCGTTGCGCTCGTCGGCGGTGTTGTCGCGATTATCTAAATAGTCGAGCATCGCTGCGCCGAAAGCAACGTTGTGAACCAGCTCGCCGAACGATCCCAAACCTTTGTTTCGGAACAGCAAATGCTGCTCCCACATCGGCATCAGCTCCGACTTTTCAAGGGATGAAACGAAATGCCCGTGCCAGAACAAAGTCATTTTTTCAATAAGCGGGGCCGGGGACGTTGCCATTCTGTTGAGCCACCAAAGCGTGAGGGGTTCATACGCCTTCCACTTGTCTTGCCCAACCATTCTCACTTCAGGCGGCGGATCAATCGACGGTTGCAGTGCATTCAACAGTGAGTCGACAATCGCGGCGCGATCAAGTGTTGCGAGTTTCGTGATTTCGGCATTCGTTCCGCCGAACCCCGCTCGGCGCAACAAATGCGCAACGTCTACCTGTGCTGTCGGCATTGCCCCTCACCTGCTCGTCCTCTCATAACGTTGCTACAAGACGCAAAGCGAACCGCGCTGAACATGCGCTATTCCGTTACAACAGATTTGCCGAAGTGCGGCCGGCGCGGGCTGACAAATACTTTGGCGCAGTCAAGGTTTTTCCGAGCCTGCTGCTTGAATCTCGAAAGCAACCTGAATTCGCGTCTGCGAACGTGTTCGCCTACCCGTGTCGCTTGCATACCCCGCACGATGAAAAGCACCACGCCCAATGCGATTAGGAGGGCGGTGAAGAGTGCAGTGAGGCCGATCCACAATGCCGTTGAGCCGCCTGACGTAGGCCGTGAACTGCTGGCCAAAGACGAATCAACATTGCGGATGGCTGGAGCCGTCGTCTGTATGTCATTCACTTTCGGGGCCGCTGATGGCTTGCTCTCCACCGACGTGGGAGCCGTTGCCGCCGGCGTGGGAACGACAGCGGCCGGCGTGGGAGCCGTTGCCGCCGGCGTGGGAGCTACAGCGGCCGGCGCTGTCGATAGCGCAGGCGTATTAGCGCTTGGAATGACGACGCCATAGGTCATCC
This sequence comes from Acidimicrobiales bacterium, assembly GCA_038253645.1. Taxonomy (GTDB): domain Bacteria; phylum Actinomycetota; class Acidimicrobiia; order Acidimicrobiales; family JBBSGY01; genus JBBSGY01. The sequence continues at coordinate 7,250 of JBBSGY010000006.1, read as the reverse complement.
GCGGCCGCGGGGTTCGCGACACAACGATGATGGTTGTCGGCTGCTGTGTTGGCGTTGGAGTTGGAGCGATGTACTTGAGGTGACCCGGCGAGTGAGAGTTGTTCCCACGGTTGCGGGGTGCCGCTGACGCCGCCGATGCTCCGCATGCAAGCGCCCACGTCACACTGATCGCAAGTGTCGCGACGAGCAAGCGCTTCTTTTCGATTGGTGATTTCATTGCTGCCTACCGGCACGGTGGAAACCGAGAAAAGGAACGAGGCGTCCGAGCCAGAGCAACAGAACTCCGCCCAACAACAGCATCGATCCGTACAACGCATACGGAGCGGCATTTGAGCCCGTGTGTGCGAGCTGAGCGGCTTTGACTTCAGTTTTCGGCTCAACAGACGGCGTGCTTGCAGTTTTGGTGGTTGCGGTGCCGGCGGTGTCAGTTTTTTCAGGCTTGACGACAGCTTTGGATTCGACATTGGTACCCATTGCGTCGCCGTTGACTTTCTTGTTGCCGCAATCTTTCTTTGCGCTCTTGTCGCCGATCTCGGCTTTCTCGCCATGGGGTCGGCAGTCATTGGCCTTTGCTTTCAAATTTCCGTGGGCGTATTGCTTTTTGGACTGCGCAAGCTGGGACCGGTTTTGCAGGTGCTTGTTCCAACCGGCGCTCGGCGTCTCAGACTTGTCATCCGCCGATTTCTCCGCCCTCTCGGATATCTCTTCGCCCTTTTCCTTGTCCTTGGCGCCGCAGTTAGTTTCGTCTTTGACTCCGTGCCAGGCCTGCCTTGCATCGTCCTTCTCATGTCCGGTCGGGTGATCTCGACCATGGGCTGATGCGCTCGACATCGATACGCCGTTAATAGCCGCCCATGCAACACAAAGACCTAGCGCGAGTGCGCCGACGCGGCCTCGCCGCGAATTTCGCCCAAACATATAACTTCGCCCCCAAAAACCGGACAGGTCCCTGCCCGGGTTTCAGGGAACCACGAGGATATGACCACGTCGAGTGTTCACAGCATTCGTAAGTAGATTGTCATATAGGCTCGCACGCTGGTGCTTTGCGGATCTGTCGTCCGCGTGACTCAGGCGACCGGCAAACTCGATCACTCTATGCGTTGTAGCGAATTCCTCTGTTCAATGCCACAGCCGAAACTTCGTTATCCGTCTCCTTCGGAGGGCCCATGCCCTTCTTAATGATTTTGCCGTTACTTGGTCAAAGGGAGACCTATTTCTTTCATGAAAATCAGATGAAGAAACGCGCCACCGTGCTTGAAAAGCCCGTAACTGTTTGCCGCACCTCCCATTGTGAACTCATTCCATTGTGAACTCATTTTCCGGCTCTCCTAGCCCATTCGTGGGTGCTCTGAGCGGCATCAACGCGTAAACACGCCGCCCCTTCTACGTTCTCGAGCTGTTCACGAGTTCGAAAACAAGGAGAGAGAAACGGCGTGCTGAGAGTCAATGTGTGGCGCAAAATGCTGGGTGTCAACAACCGGACCGTGATCGAGGCAATCGACTACGACGAGGACACCGAGGCAATCGTTGTTCACGCAAGACAGCGCAAAGTCACCCAGCGCAGGTGTGGGCTCTGCAAGAAGCGATCTCCGCTGTATGACCAAGGTGGCGGCCGCGTCTGGCGTGCACCTGATCTTGGGTTGCTCCGAGTATTTTTCATATCGCAAAGTAGCAGCCGGATCCCTCGGCCCTCCAAGCAGCCCCAAGGCGTCGGACCAGGGGCCTCGTACGCCGGCAGGGAACAAGGGTGTTCCAGCTCCTAGATGCCGCATGACTGGCATCGACGACCTCGGGGTACGATCTGACCATGAGTACGGCAGAGAGCCACCCGACCGGCATGGAGCTTGTTGTCGGCAGAGACGGCAGCATTTCGGCAGAGGAACTGCGAAGTCTTGGTATCCAGCCGGGCACACATCTTCGTGTCGTGGAAGAGATCGGCCCACCTCGGAAGCAGTTGCGTGGCATCTTGAAAAACGAGATTCCCCCGGAAGTGGTGGACGAAATCACCGAGGAACTGCGGCGCGACAAAAAGGAGCGCATAGCAGCGATCATGCGTGAAGACAACGAATGAAGGTCGTCGCCGACTCGCAATCGATCTTCTGGTACGTGACCGACAATTCGTCGTTGAGCGATGCTGCCGGAGCGGCTCTCGATGACGCATTCGCCACTGACGGCATTGGTATTCCAGCGGCGAGCCTGCTCGATCTTTGGTACTCGACCCACAAGAAAGGGCCAAGCAGGATCGAACCACGTCACTACGAGTCCGTGAAACGGGTACTCGAAGACGAGAGCTTCAACGTCTACGTCATTCCGTTTGCGTACCGCAGCGTTGCTCAAGCCGAGTCCTTTCCACGCAATGACCTTCCCGATCCGTTCGACCGGATGATCGTTGCAGCGGCGCTCGAAAACGATCTGCCATTGGTCACCTCCGACAAGCGCATAACCGAACTCGCTGTCGTGCCGATCATCTGGTGATCTCGCTCGCTAGCTGTAGCCATGGTAGCCAAGGCCATGAACTTCGGCATCACAGCACGCACATCGGCATACAATTCCGCCAGCTCAGCGGTAACACTCGACCAAGCGCGGACTGCCCCAGGACGACTACGGATCAGAAGATTGGGGGTTCGAATCACTGCCTCGACTTCAGAAAGTTGAGGCCTCGTAACTCGCCTCGTGACCAGGGATTTTGCCACATCGCACAGCCGGAGGCGGCACAAAGGCGAGGGATCGACAAGCGAAAGATCCCAACCCAGATCGGCTACAGCCATCCTCGATCTGCGAACAGCTTCATCCGCTTTCCGCTTTGGCTTGTGGCGGGTCCAGACGTCTGCGACGTAATGGTCGAATTGGTCAGCACTGGACTTTGTGTTCGCGTCAGGGCGAGAGGTGTGTGTCGCCGAAGACTATGTGACCTTGAAAGAAACACTGATTGCCATTCTCTCCTGTTAAAAGTGTTCCCCGGAGCTTTAAACGGAGACCATTCTTTAACGGCACAGATATTTGTTTCGTCTCACCAAACGCCAACTCTATTGAAGAAATTCGGACATCGTCTACGAAGACGTCTACTAAGTATCTCGTCACGGATCGGGAATCATCCGCCTCGGCAATTGCCGACGTTAATTGTCGGTACTTCCGCTACCGAGGTCGTAGTTCCACTATGGCTGGCCCATAATTGTCGCATTCGGGGCTGAGACTAACGACCTGGCCATACGTTGTGCCGTTCGCCGATCGAGGAGTCGTGTCTGGACTAACATCAACAGGACGGAGTTCTGACAAGAAAATGCTCTTTATGATCGGCTCACTAGAGATCGCTAACGACGTGTTAGTTGTCGGTGCGGGTGACGACGGCGGTGAAAGTGCATCCCGCTTTGCAGTGGGTGCCGCGTGTGGTTGGAACGATAAATAGGTCAATACCGCAAGGATGGCGCTGACCACGGTTGCCGCGATTCCAACCTGCTCCCAACCCTTCACACAATGAGCGTAGAGCGTTGGGTCACGACTTGAACGTCAAAACCTCTGTCACGTGAGATTTATGCGAAGTTAAGAAGGCGAGTGGATGCGGCCTGAAAACAACACGGTTCGCCGTGTTAACAATGTCATCCGTGACGTTCAGCATGCGCGCTTCAACGATAGAAATATATCCAGTCGTCGACTGGTGACGTCGAGGCTCTATGTCGCCGACTGCAAGCTTGCAAGTCGTTCCGCCATGGACTACATCTCAGCTAGAGGAAGCAGATTCCTCACGTTGTTGCCACGAACCCGGAGAGAAGATACGACGTTCCGTTCCGAAGTCGCAATCCGGTCCGCCGAGTGGAGAGAGATCAAAGCCAAGCCCGGAAAATGAACCGGCGATCCCGACGAGGTCTACTGGGCACACGAGACCCCCGTTCCATCTGCCGAGGGCTACCGGATCATCTGGATACGTTCATCGCAGAAGATGTCACTCGATGCAAGTGTTCGTTCCGAGCGAATCAAGAAGGCAACCGCTGGCCTCGTTGCATTGAATGAGCGCTTGGCCGGTCCACGTTCACGCATGCGCGACAGAGTCGCTGTCACACAAGCGGTTCTGGCTGTACTGCAAGACGCCGGAGCGGCGCGCTGGATCAAGCACTCGGTGACCGAGTCAGCCGAGCAAACCTACCGCCAGAAGACCCAAGGCCGTCCCGGCGCAAACACCGATCACGTCAAGGAAACACGCATGCGATTCGGGATCGAATCGTGGGTCGACGACGAAGCAGTCAAAGCCGACGCCAACAGCGACGGCTGCTTCCCCCTGATCACCAACGACAAGGACATGACGCCGATCGAACCATTAGACGCCTATAAGTACCAGCCAAACCTCGAACGTCGCCATGTACAGCTCAAGGGCACGCAGTTGGGGACAACTAACCCCCGCCCGGTTCGACACGGCCCCGTTTACGACTTCAGGGGGATTTCACCCTCGAAGCGCGTTGACTTTTGGCGTTAAGTGGCTCTGGGGCATGAACCTTTCATCTTTTGGACTTTGCTTACCGTAAGCACGGGCATCACCTAGCTAGTCTTACTATGCTTTCTTGTCGTCACCAGAGCCGCAACAAAGCAAAGTAACAAAGCAAATAGGGGCGCATGACGCTGAAAAAGTTGGTCTACGTCGCCATGTGCGCCGACATCGTCCACAGCGGCCACCTCAACATCCTCAAGGAGGCGGCACGACTCGGTGATGTCGTCGTCGGTATCCTCACCGATGAAGCAGTTGCAAGCTACAAGCGCGTTCCTTTCATGGAATACGAAGAGCGTCATGCAGTTGTCGAAAATCTAAAGGGCGTCTCCAACGTCGTTCGACAAGACACGCTCGACTACCGCCCAAACCTCATTCAGCTACGACCCGACTACGTAGTTCACGGAACTGACTGGCGGAACGGCGCAATGAGCGAGACCCGCAGCCAGGTCATAGACACCATTGCGGAGTGGGGCGGTGTTCTCGTCGAGCCCGAATACACCGAGGGAATCTCCAGCACCGAGCTCAATCAGCGGGTGCGCGCGGGTGGAACGACGCCTCAGGCGCGCCGGCGCCAGTTGACCCGTCTCATCGACGCCAAAGGAGTTGTGCGGGCGCTCGAGGCGCACAACGGCCTGAGTGCTCGCATTGTCGAGGAAGCATGCTTCACCACTGAATCTGGACACACGCAGGAATTCGACGCAATTTGGGTGGGCAGCCTGACCGACTCGGTTGCAAGGGGAAAGCCTGATGCCGAGGTGGTCGACGTCAGCTCTCGCCTGACGACGATCAACGAGATCCTTGAAGTCACGACCAAACCAGTCATTTTCGACGGTGACACCGGCTATCACCCACAGCATTTTGCACAAACTGTGCGCACGCTCGAACGGCTTGGTATTTCTGCGGTTGTCATCGAAGACAAGGTCACTCCCAAACGAAACTCATTGCACGACAACCATTCCATTCACGTCCAGGAGGACATCGATCGATTCGCCGAGAAACTCTGTGCCGGCGTTGATGCACGCGTGGGCCCAGACTTCTTAGTGTTCGCCCGCATCGAGAGTCTCGTGATCGGTGCCGGGATGGAAGACGCTCTGGAAAGGGCCGCTGCCTACATCGAAGCCGGCGCTGCTGGGATCATGATCCACTCCAAGTCACTTGGGGGCGACGAGATAAAGGCCTTTGCAGAGGCATATCGAAGTTTCGAAAAGACACGGCCACTGATGGTTGTGCCGACCTCGTACTGCAGGGTCACAGCCGAGGATCTCGCTTCGTGGGGCGCGAACATCGTCGTGTACGCCAATCACCTGCTGCGTTCCGCTTATCCGGCGATGCAACAAGTCGCCGCGAACATCCTTCGACATGACCGCGCTCAAGAAGCCGAAGACGACTGCATTCCCATTAGCGAGTTCCTCAGCCTCATCCCCGATTCGTAAGTCTGTTGCGATGAAGAGGGCAATAGCCGCTGCGGACCTTTACAACGCTTTGGATGAAGGCGGCGTCCGGTATTTTTGCGGAGTCCCTGACTCGACTCTTGCATCCTTCAGTGACTATCTCGACACACATGCCAAGGGACGTCACGACGTCGCAGTCAACGAAGGGGCAGCCGTCGGGCTTGCCCTGGGCTACCACATCGCGACGGGTGATGTTCCGCTCGTCTACATGCAAAACGCTGGGCTGGGTAACGCCATCAACCCACTTGTCTCTCTCGCCGATGCGCATGTATTCCGCATCCCTTTGCTACTTCTCGTGGGGTGGCGCGGCTGCCCTGGTACGCACGACGAGCCCCAGCACATCAAACAAGGCGCGGCAACCACTGCCATGTGCGAAGCGATGGACATTCCTTTCGTCACACTGTCGTCCGATTACCGCACCATGGGCCCGCAAGTTCAAGATGCTCTAACAGCAAGCCGTACGACAGGAACGTCCAGGGCATTGTTGGTCGAACCCGGCGTGCTCGAATCAGCCACACTTGAACCAGCCACACTTGAACAGCGGCCGACCGAATTCGAACTGACCAGAGAAGACGCCATCGCACACCTTCTTACGCTGTTCGATCGCAATGTCATTGTTGTCGCGACAACTGGGAAGATCAGCCGCGAGCTGTGCGAGATCCGTGACCGTGAGGGCCTTTCTCACAACCACGACCTTCTTGTTGTCGGCGGGATGGGCCACGCGTCAAGCGTCGCCGCTGGCATCGCACGGCAGAAGCCACATAGCACCGTGGTCGTGCTCGACGGCGATGGTGCTCTACTTATGCAAATGGGAGCACTGGCAACCCATGGTGTCAGTCGGCTACCAAATCTGGTACATGTGGTCCTCAACAACGGAGCACACGAATCGGTGGGTGGTCAACCGACTGTTGCTCTCGATGTCGACCTTCCTGGTGTCGCTCGGGCCTGTCGATACGCCAACGCTATGTCCGTCGCAACCGGCGCAGCATTGCCCGAGGCTGTCAAGAGGGCCACCCAGACGAGTGACGGTCCGGCATTTATCGAAATCAAAGTCAGCAATGGATCACGTTCGGCTCTCGGAAGACCGAGCCAAAGCCCTCGCCAGAACAAGGAGGCGCTGATGACGACTCTGGGCGCTTGTCGTTCTACAGGCGCTAGGACGACCTCACCATCGTGACGTAGCGACGAACAACCGGCACTTCCGCTGGGCGCATTTTGTCTACGGCGTTGCCCTGGCGAACGATCCCGTAGATGATCTGCTTAATCCCATTGTTCTCGGCCCGGTGGTGGATAGCCTGCAACAACCGGGGGAATGCCCT
>JBBSGY010000005.1:0-19514 GCA_038253645.1 Acidimicrobiales bacterium | reverse complement strand
TGAACGACGTCGAGCTGCACAATGCAGTTGTCGAATCGCAGAAAGAAATAGATCGTCTCGCAGCACGGCAGGCGGAGCTACTTGCCGAGTGGAACACACGACGTATTCGGTCCTCTGATGGCTCAAAGTCTCCTGCTGCCCGTTTGGCACGAGAGACGGGTCTTTCGAACGACGATGCAAGTCATCTTGTGCATCGCGCAAAGCGTCTGTCTTCAATGCCGCTGTGCTCAGCGGCAGTATCCACATTGTTGCTGAGCACCCCACCGCGGCCAACAGGTTCGCAACAATGAACACCGGTATGTGCTCGAGCAGCCCAAAAAGGAGCCATGCCGTGTGGTTGGCCGTCGCCAGCGACCATGTAAGGGAAGAAACCCCTTTGCGATCACCTTTCAGAGTGATGCGTAAGTACTGCGGAAATGAGCGGGCAATCGTGAATACCACTGCACCAGTGGCGAGAACGGTTGTGAGCACGAACGGATGATGGCTGCTTCTGCGAGCACGGGCAAGTCGGCGCGCGATTGTTCAGTCAGACAACCGAGGTCAGGATCAGATTTCCGCTGAGAGCGGCCATACGGTCGAGACGGCTGACCAAACTGTTTTCACTGATACCAAAACGGTGGAGCGTCCAGTAGTGCTCCGCGATTTCCCACGCGGCATCGCGGGTTGCGTCGACACTCCAGTCGCTGATGAGGTTGAGCACGGGCGCAGCTGCACCGTCTAGCTCGCGTGCACGGCCGCTTTCATAGTGCTGTCGCAATGTCTGCATTTCCTCAGAAAAAATCTTATTGATCTTTTCGTAATCGGCCCGCTGTGTTCCCGAATTCGGCTCGGTTCGTAAAGCTTTGCACGCGTCGATGACCGAAATCGCAAGGTCAAAATTAACGTGGGCATTCACGCCTGCCACGGCAAATTGAATCGACTCGATTTTCTCGTTGTTGCGCTGCGAAATCAGCGCATTCCACGAGCGCGGTGTGTGCTCTGGATCGGCAACGCTTGCACGCAATGCATCGAAATAACGATTCGCAAACACAACATCGAGTTGTGAAAGAAAAGCCCGGTCTTGAAAAAAGCCGTTGTTGATCCCATCACGCACGCGCTTTGTGATCACCGTGTAGAGGTAGTTGAAGCACGCAACACCGTCGTTCACACCGCGCGGCTCGTTGGCCTCGATGTATTGCGTGATGGCCTCTTGGCGTTCAATAGCTTCGTCGATGGTTGTAACAGCCAGCTTCAAATACACAGCGTTGGCGGTTTCAGTATTTGGCATGTTTAGGTCTCCCCTGAGCATTCGCCCTCAGGATGTAGATACTGCCTTGTGGAGAAGGGCCGCCGCTTGAACTCTGGAGCGGACGTCTAGTTTCATCAAAATGTTCGATACGTGCACGCTGGCAGTCTTTTCGCTGATGAAACATGTCTCGGCGATACCGCGGTTCGATTGGCCGTCAGCAACAAGGCTGAGAACTTGAGCCTCGCGCTTGGTCAGCCCTGCTTCCGCTCGAAGGCGTTGCAGGGCTGACTCTCGCACGTCGATGACCGCCTGCTCCGGCACCGAATCTTGTTGTGTGGTCAAGTCGATACGCGCCCGCTGCGCAAGTTGCTCGACTTCTTTTTGCAACGGCGACGCACCTAGACGAACGGCGACTTGGTGTGCGTCACGTAGCCGTCGCGCAGCGCGGGTGCCGCCATTTGGGCGAGCGAGAAGTGCTTCAGCCCAACGCCAATTGGCGTACGCGCCGGGGTAGGGCTGGCCAAGCTGTTCCCATGAGGTCGCAACTACCGACCACACATCTGGCGCCGCCTCTCCGCGAATGCGGAGCATTTCGCCTTCACACATGACATCGTAGGCATCAACGACCAATCGAAGCGCCCCCTGCTGACGACCTGACTTGCACATCTCGAGCGCCAGCTTCCGCAATGTTTCGCCGCGTTCTATGGCCTTGGATACATCGTCGTCACGAAACGAAGCGCGCGCCCGCTCCGCGCGCTCCGCTTCGACTCGCATGCCGTGCCACACGAGAGGCGCGGCAAACCAGACATCGTCGTTATCGGCGATGTGTTCGAGGCCGCCTTCAACCGCCTGAGTCGCAGCGGTCAAGTCATTTTGCCACAATGCAAGCCCTGCACGCAGTGTTGCGAGTGGAATCGTGTAACGCAGGTCGATTGCGCGCGCAGCCAATGTCGCAATCTTGTTGAGGTCCGCATCTGCAACATCGAACTCGCCACGCCCGACCGTCAATTTGGCCCTTGCGAGCAGCAAATCGAGAGCAGCAGCGCCTTTGGCAGATCGATGTAGTGCGTGAGACAAAACGTCAACCGCTTCGTCCCACCGGCCCATACGAAACATGGTGTCGACTGCGATTGATTGCAACAGCGCACCCCAGTGTCGCGCGAGACCGAGGTCGGCAACGCGAGACGCGCCACGCTCAGCTATTGCAAGCGCGTCGTCCAACCGGTTGAGTGGACCGGAAAGTGTCATCGCGAGGTGGTGGTAACCGGCTGCGATATCCGCGGGGCGTTTCAATGCTTCAGCGAGGTCCAACGCGTCCTGCAAATGTTGCGCACCGACATCGGGTTGTCCCAGAACAACTAGGTTTGACCCAAGAATCGCCAACGCGCGAGCTTCGTGGGTTGCGTCGCCGACAGCGCGCGCCATGGCGAGGGCCGCTTCGGCATGCTTCGCCGACTCCCGGTGTCGAGCAGCTGCGATGAGCGACTGCGCGTACGCGCACATGATCTCAGCGTTGATCGATGACGGCGATTCATCGTTCATCTCGCGAACAATGCGTTCATGTACTGTGAGGGCTTCTTCGCTCTCGCCAAGCGAGCGTAAGTAAGTGCCGAGACGCACACGGAGAATGCGCGAGCGAGGATCACCATCTTGCAAATGTTCGAGCGCCGCGCGGGTCAATTCGACACTTCGATTGTTATCACCTTCCAGGTGGGCGACTGCAGCGCACTGGTCGAACAGTTCAATGAGATCGACCCCGGCGGGGCGCTGCTCGGCATTTACCATGGGCCAAAGGCTCAATGCGTGTTCATAGTGGATGCGACTCTCGGCGTAGCCACAGGCTGCGTTTGTCTCGGCCGCGGCATCGATGGACGACGTCAGCGCCCGCTCATGATCGCCGGCTTCGAAATAATGTCGCGCGAGTTCTGCGGCGTTCGTGTGCTTGGTCCGCGGTAGATCCAGCGGATCACTCAAAGCTTGCGCGAATCGACCGTGTAGCGCGCTGCGCTCACCGGGTAGTAACTCGCCATAAGCAACTTCGCCCAATAACGCGTGGCGGAAGCTAAACGAGTTACTCGATTCAGTGACGAGAAGCTGACTGGTGACCGCCTCGCGTAAACCTCCATCTAACTCATCTGCGCTCATATCAGCTGCAACCGTTGCAAGAAGTGTGTGATCAACGTGTTCGCCACCAACTGCGACGATCCGAAGAACTTTCTGCGCTGTGGCGCTCATACCCTTCACTCGTGAAAGCAAAGTATCTTTGACGTTCGCCGGTAGTTCAGATGTGCCTCGATCGTGAATTGCGGCGAGCAGTTCTTCGGCGTAGAACGCATTGCCTTGTGAACGTTCCCAGATCGCATCACCGACAGCCGACTCGAGGGGAGCACCTGCAAGTTCATCGAGGTACGTAAGTAGATCCTCGCGGCCAAGACGCTGGAGATCCATGCGCTCGACGTTCTCGTTGCGAGCGAGCTGTGCGATGTACCGCAGGAACGGGTCACCTGCGGCAAGTTCGTCGCAGCGGTATGTGATGATCAGCGTGATCTGTGCGTCTTGGGCATTACTCAGAAGAAATGCGAGAAAGTCGAGAGTCGAACGGTCCGCCCAGTGGAGGTCTTCGATGACGAAAATGAGCGGAGCGCGGCTTGCAAGCGATTCGAGCAAGGTCAGAATTGATTCGAACAGCTGCGAACGCGACGTATTTTTGGCCGCGACGTTTGTTTCGAGGCCAGGAAGAATTCCAGCAAGGTGTGTACGAACCGGTTCGTAGACTTCCTTACGAGTATTTTCGTCGAGCCGCTTGGCCAGCGGGCGAAGTGACTCGACCACAGCACCGAACGGGAGCGGGGAATCACCCGAGTCGCGACAGCACCCGATAATAACCGCCGTCACGCCGTGGTCCTGCTCGAGGAACTGGCGCACCAGCCGGCTCTTGCCGACTCCGGCTTCGCCGCTGATGATCACGGAATTCATGTCGGCCGAACGTGCTGAATCGAATGCTGCCTGAAGCGTTGCCAACTCGTCCACACGTCCGACGAATTGTGCGGTACGTACGCGATCAGCCATCGAGGTGACGTTATCTCCGATGACGCGACCTGTATGTGTAGGTGAGCGGCTCGTGTGCGAATCGCTCGTATGAGACATATGGCGCGAGATTCCCCTGGGGGTCGAGAAACGTGTCCACCATGAAGGTTGTCGGACATCAGGTTCATGCACTCCCGACCACGACTCCGGCGGACGTTGCCTCATCAGTTCTCCATAGCCAACGCACCTGTGCTGCGGCCCGTTGTTCTTTCATCCAGTTTTCGAAGATTGTCTCGACGGCGACTGACCTTGCTGCATCGTCGAGGATCGGATCAGCGCGGTCGATGACAATTCCGATCGCTGGGCCGGCGACATGGAGTGGCACAACCGCGCCGATCGAACTGTCTCTCAGGGGGGCGAACTCTTTGCCGAGATCTTTCAACTCGCTTTCAATGAAAGCCCCGCGCCTTCCTTCACAGCGAGCCGAGACAATTGCCGCGGTTGGGTTCGACGCGAGGTTGCCGACAAGTATGCGTAACGGCACTTCGGTGCTCGGCGTCAACGACATCCATGCGCAAGTTACCGTCTGAAATCCTTCACGATTCGATGCCCACCATTCGTCGAACCGTGCGTCGACTACGACCGCGCGGAAGGCTGCGTATGACGTCGAAGGAAAATCACAACCGTCCATCGCTTGCCTGACCAAACAAGCGTCGATGAGGTGTTGAATGAAATGATGTTCGCTTGGAAATGCATTGACAAGTTTGATTGCATCTGACGCGGACAACGTCTGCCCGTTGACTTCGAGCATGTCTTGTTCGTGAGGCCAGGGAATCGATGATTGTTCACGTAGGTCCACTGCGAACGAACTCATATTTGGGTCACCTTTTGCTTGGTGGTCGATTCGTGTGATGTCGACCTGCGGACTGTTGAGGGATGACGTGAACGCGACGCGCTGAAAAATGAATGCTTGCGAATGTTGTCCACCAATGCCGCGGCATGTTCCGTGATCGGCATTGCTGCCTGCGATCGACTGATGAGTAGTTCGGCGACCGCGCGTCCGATCGGCATGCTTGTTGTTTTCTCAATGTCGTTGAACCGCCCATGCGGATCGAGACGAAGAAAGACGAGCTGGTTTTCCGGCATAGTGGCGAAATCGATCGTTGCGTATTCGAGATTCAAAGCTTTCACTAGTTCTTTGCAGCGAGCGGCATCCTCCGCCGGCAGTACGTACGCCGCGATGGGTGTGGGTGTAGTTGACGACGTGACTGCAACTGCGAAGACTTTGTCGCCTGCGACGACGACTCGCATTTGAGGGCGAGCATCTCCACCGGTACCCGATACCTGGAAGCCGACGTCATTCGCTGCCCTTTGCTGACGCAAATTGTGTGATGCGCGCTCGAGTATCAGGGGTGCCGCGGGAAGCATTTCAGCGTCGAGTACGTCCCACAGGTCTTCGAGCACCGGATTCGCTGCGAAGCGTCCGGGCCGCCCGAACCAGACTGCCGATATGTCTTCGACATAGACCGCCCGCCCGCCTGGGCTGAGCACGCCGTCAAGTCGACCGGCCCCACCCAATGCGAGTGACACTGCACCGACGCTCGAGAAGCTGTCGGGGTCGAAACGCGCGACCGCTGCACCTCTGCGTTCCAGCTCGTGTTGGATTGCGTCGGCGCTGTCATCGCCGGGCCCTCCCAAGATCAAAATCATTGTTTCCTCCGAATGCCGCCGCTATCGGCGTCTCGGACAGCAATTTCGTCGGGATCGCACGGCGTTACATCGGGAGAACCCTTATATCCACGCTCAGCTCGCCTTAGATCTCACTTCCTCCGGGGAACGAGCCGCTCATCCTGGTGATTTGTCCGAAATGAGGCATCAAACCATCGAGCAAGAGCAACGACAGTGTCACCGGATCTTCATCTCTCGAGTTCCTGGGGCTGGTTCCATGGTTGATGACCCTGTGGATCGAGGAAGGTTGGATGGGCGTCGTGCATTGTTTGCGTCTCTTCGGTTGCCTGATCCTCTTCGCCATGCTCGTCGAAGTGGGAAACCCGTCTTCGGCCTCAGCCGCTCTCACGACGATTCGTATCGACTCCGGCGCCGGCTCGACCTGGACGGACGGCGCTGGTATCGGCTGGGAACCGGATCGTGGGTATATCGGTGGCGAGGTGGTCGACCGGGGAGCGATCACGATAGCGAATAGCAGTGCGCCGGCGCTGTACCGAACCGAGCGTTTCGGGCTGAGCGGTTATGGTCTGCCGGTCGCGAACGGCACATACAACGTGACTTTGCGTTGGGCCGAGACTTACGAAGGCATCACGGGTCCCGGGCAACGCATATTCGATATGAACGTCGAAGGCGTCGGGCTGTCGGGCATCGATCCTTATGCAATGGCGGGAGGCCGGAACCGTGCCGTTTCGAGGACGATCAAAGTTGTCGTAGGCGATGGCCAGCTGAACATGCAATTCCAGAGACGTTACGAGCAGCCGATGATAAACGCTTTCGAGATCGTTCCGGTGCCGGTCATGACGGCGACGACACCGGCGCCGCCCAAGCCGGCCACGATTACCGCTCCGCCGGCCACGACTACCGCTCCGTCGACTACCACGTCTACGACATCGACATCGACATCGACATCGACAACGTCTACATCAACATCAACAACATCAACGACGGTACCGCCTCCTCCCCCGATGAATCCCGAGGAGCCGGCACCAACGGCATCACCTGAGCCGGCGTCCATGAGCACCGCGGCGCATTCCGCCAAGAAGCGACCCGGCGCACTTGTTCTGCTTGGTGTGCCAACGGGGATTCTCATGGCGCTCGCGCTTATGCGGTTGCGCTCCAACCATTACGACTGACCTGACTCGTTAACAAGCATCACGTAACGCGCTGTTTTGTCGGGAAATGACCAGGCAATATCAAACTCCGAGACTGAAACGACCTGTTGCGCCTTGGGTGGAGGACCGGGGTTGTGCATATGAATACGTTCGTCATCGGCGCCGTAAACGACTACGTAGTGGCCTTCGTATCCGTCTTCATCCTTCAAAGGCTTGGAATTCACCGCGCACGTAACGAGACCACCGGTTGCCAGGGATTCACTGACGTCATCCAACGTGGGCATTCGCTGTTCAAACGTCACTATCGAAAGAAATTCTTCTAACAATCCGCGGCCAAAGCCAGAACCGTGTTCTGCTTGCCATTTAGCGACCTCGTCGCCATAGCGGTGACGGATGTATTCGATCCCTTCCGTTGCGAACGCGGGATAGTCGAAGTCGAATATCACTTTCACGTCGAACCCGTTTCGGGCAAGCCAAACGGGTCCTGCAATAGGCCACGGCGCTTTGCCCGGAAGCTTGCCGGTGATGCGTTCGGCGTCTTGCATCGAATACGCATCACCGGGTCTGAAATAGCTCAGGAACATGAGAAAGCTTGCTTGGTAGCAATGCATACCGTCAGGCTCATTGGGCACGAACCGAATTTCGGAGCCGGAAATCACATCTGAATCTTGGCATGGGTGCGTCAACTGCAATGATGCACCGCTCGTCGGAGAACTCGGCTTGTCTCGTTACCGTTCGAGGAGCGCTTGTATTGCAGGCAATACATCGCCCTCGAGAGTTTCGAATACGAGATCGGCGCCCGCATCTTCGAGTTCCTGACTCGACGTGTGGCCTGTTGCGACCGCTATTGCTTTGACGCCGGCTTTACGGGCGGCGTCGACGTCTCTGAGCGTGTCACCGATATATGCGATTGAGTCGCCGAAGACAGCGCCATAGTGCGCTTGCGCGTTGCGAATCGCGGGGGCGAACAGCGAAGCTCTATCCACCCCGTCGTCACCGAATGCACCGGTGGGGAAGTAGGGGTCAAGCCCGGTCGCTTTCATACGTTTGCGCGCAATCTGACGCAGGCCCCCCGTCAAAACAGCAGTCGCGATTCCATCGGACTTCAAAGCGTCGAGAAGTTCGAACACGCCGGGGAAAACCTCACCGGGAAATCCGCCGTGATCAAGAAGTTGAACATATCGCTCGGCACTCGCGGCAAAAACCGCCTTGCGTGAAGTCTCGAGCTCATCCGGCTGAAGTTCGAGCTGCATGAGGCAAGCATCGACCGATTGATGGTCTGTCATTCCGTTTACGACGAGGTCGTTGACGCGGGCGACTTTGCCGTCCATCTCGAATGGGAGCCGCACACCGGTCGCGTGCTCGATTCCGTGCAGCAACGCGTCCCAATGAACCTCGATGCTGCCGGAAAGCATTGTTCCATCGACGTCGAAAAGCATGAGCTTTGCCGCACACTCAGTTGTATCAATCACGTCACAACTCTACGATGCGTGAGCGATGTCCTTTGCTATTACAGCTCTTTTCCGCGCACGCCATTCATCCGTTTCGCGCGTCATAGACGAATTGCAAGGTCACGGAATCGGAACACATCTCATCAAAGAGATGGAATCACGACTGCGCGAACGCGGTCGCTCAACATCGCTCTTGCATTTGAAGAGAGCAATACGCGTGCCCGCCGGCGTTACGAGCGCCTTGGATACGAAGACCGGGGGAAGGGCGCATGTGCAAGTGCATCATTCACCGTGGTTGATGAGACCGGCGAGAAACACCTGAAGAACAGCGGATAGTTCCGATGTCGAAACATCTGTTTCCGGTTCGCCGCGATACGGGGCGAACTCGCAGCGGCCGCCGAAGTCAAGTTGTAACGCAACCGACTGAACCCAACTGAACCGAGTCACCACCACTCCGACCTGCGACGACTACTTCCGCAAGCAACGAATTGCGGAACGTGTTCGCAAGAGGATTGTCAAATTTGGCAATTTCTTTGAAAGAAAATGAGCGTGTTTATCGATCATTCGGGCTTGTATTTTGCGCTGGTATTACGATGTAACAACTTCGCAACGCGCACTTGAATGCATTCGATGCCCGATTTGTCGGGCGCGCAAGATCAAATGTTTCATCTGGCTGCGAATCGATTTACTTGTTCGTGCAGATCGTCAAACGACCAGGTCAGCGCGCATTGGATGGTGACGGTGCAAACGCCCGCAATACGTAGTGAAATGCACTGAATCCACCATGTGAATTCATCGATTGTCAAAGCGCGTGTGATGTGTCGCTGTTTACAAAAGTATGACGACACCTGACGCGTGTTTCGCGCCACGCACGGGCTGCCATCGCTGTGTACGTTCCTGCCGCTCTGTGCCACATAAACAGGAAGGCAAAATCGATGACACAACAAGTTCATCCCCAACATCCCCCTCATCGCAAACACGCAACGTTTCCGCGCCTTGTGCTTTCCACAGCACTCGCGGTCGCTGTTGTCGTGGGATTGATGCCGTCCATCGCAAGCGCATCAACGACACAATCCCTATGGATTGCTCGTGTTGACGGTAAGTTCGCAGTACAAGGTCTGAAGTTCCCCGCCGGAGCCAAGGGACATGTCGACGCAGGAATCGGTAGCCTCAATGGGGGCAAAGACTTCTGGGTTCAGAATAATGGCTACTTCTGGGTTGAGTTCTACAGGTTCACATCTGACAAGTGCGGTAGCGCTTGGGCAACTGTCAAGGTGAACGGCATTACGACAAAGGCGAGTAAGTCGTTCCCGTGCGCGAGTGGATCGTCGTCGAGTGGCGGTGGCACCACGACAACGACTGCAACGCGATACACCGCTGCGTCGACACCGGAGACTGCGCCGGCACCCGCGTCATCATCGTCTACACCGTCGGGTTGGCAGCAGGTCTTTTCGGATGACTTCAACGGCTCATCGCTCAATGAAAACGAGTGGGGGATTTACGAAGGTTCGGGCAATGCAGGTGTCGGTTACCGCAAGCGCGAAGCAATTAGCGTGGGCAATGGTGAACTTGACATCACGGGCCGCGGCGATGTTGCGGGAGGGCTCGCGCTCAACCGCAACTATACGTACGGACGTTTCGAAGTTCGTGCGAAGACCGACAAGGGCGCCGGTTACGGTCCCGCAACCTTGTTGTGGCCGTCCTCTGAACGCTGGCCGGTGGATGGCGAAATCGACATCTCTGAGGTTCCCAATGGTGACCGCCACATGTCAGGTTCGTACCTCCATTGGGGTGATAGCAACAACGTGATCGGGCACGAGTCGACCGGTGACTGGAGTCAGTGGCACACCTATGCAGTCGAGTGGGAACCATCAAAGGTGACGTTCTCGATCGACGGCAATGTGACGTGGACGGTGACGCAGCAAGAGGCGATTCCGTCCTCCGCTCACTTCCTCGGCCTTCAGCTCGACGTGGGTAACGGAGGCTTCATCGACGGCCCGGACTCGTCGACGCCTTCCGCAGTGACGTTCCACGTCGACTCGGTGAAGATTTACCAGCGCTGACCTGATGTCATTCCGGCGAAGCCGGAATCCAGGGGTTCGCATCGAGCGACTCCGTTTCCTGGATTCCGGATCCCGGAATGACAACCACGATGTTTCATCCAGCCGATGGGATGTTTCATCCGTGTGTCGGGATAGCGCATTTCCTGGTCACCCGAAGGTTTGCCTTTTACCCTGGGCGAGTGGGCGAATTGGGGGCGCGGTAGATGTTTGGTCGACGCGACTCCACGCGCCGCGCGTTTCGGCTCGGCGGCGGGCGCACCGTCGTCGCAATGTTCGTTGCAGGAACGTTTCTCCTCCTCGCAGCGAACGACAGCACGGGGACAGAAGTTCTTGGTTTGCCGGCCTGGGATCTCTCCGCGGCCGCTGAGACCGAACCTACGAGCACCTCAGTTGCGCCGACGACAACGACAAGCCCGCCACGGGCGAGTCGGAGCAAACCCGTCGTTCTTCCGACTGACGCGGTCTCGGTTCAGCGACGGATGTCGCGGGCAATTTTCGACCTGGCCAACAAAGAGCGAAACGATCGGGGTCTGAAGCCGCTCATCTGGAGCGATGACCTCACAGGCCCGGCGGAGCGCTGGAGCGCCTCTATGGCTGCGGCAGACAGCCTCGACCACCGGGACCTCGAAGCGCTGTCTCAGGGCCGTAATCCTGATCTCAGCCGCCTGGGCGAGAACATCATGGTCGGGCCGATCAGCTACTCCTCTTCGGAGATCCATGTGGCCTGGATGAATTCACCGGGCCATAAGGCAAACATTCTGAAGCCGGAGTTCGACAGGCTCGCGGTGGGCGTCTTTTGCCACAACGGCCAAGTATGGGCAACTCAGGAGTTCGGCACCGTCTCGAGAGGGGCTACCGAGCAGGAGGCCGTTGCGCCACCGGTTCAGACCGCGCCGGCTGACGTCAACCTGACATGCACGACGAAATGACACGCCTTTAGTTTTTGCTCAAATGCCGAGATTGACGTTTTTATGAGGCGCCTCGACCGTTTTGCGGCCCTCAGTGGCGAAGTCCTGCTCACGCCACTGATGTAAAGATGCGGCGGGTCCGTTCCGGACGACTCAAAACATGTTGAAGCCCTACGCTTCGGTTGTCTCCGCGGTTTCCTTGTCTTGCCAGTCGATCCAATTGCCATGGTGCTGCGCCAAACCAAGGAGGCGCTCACTGACCGATCCGTTTGCGTATCGACGCAAGACAAGAAAAGAGCAGGAAGGCTTGGCTCCACCATCGAGCGGGTGCGCGAAGATCTCGCCCCGCTCGAGCATCAACAAAGCGACGTCTCGGTGCTTGGCAATGTCCTGGATGGAACTGAGCAGTGTGTCGCGTTGCTCACTGGTCATCCAACCCATTGCCCAGCTGCTGAAAACGAAGACCTCTGCGTGCGCCGGAAGGCTGCCGATCAACTCCGGCAAGTCCACGGTTGCGTCACCGGCCAACACATTCGGGGGCGCGGTACGAGCGATCTTCAAGGCGCTCTCGAGCCGTTGACGTCGGACAGAGTCGCCAGGCCACACACAGGCGCGTAACCACGTGTGTTCGGCGTCATCGTTCACGTCAATAGGCGCCACATCGATGCCTGTTCGATAAGCAAGCCCTGGAAGGTCATCCGATAGTGGCGGCTTCAAACCGATGACCTCGCTACGCAACCGCACGAGACTGTTGGGGTCGCCTATGCATCGACCATCACTAAGCTCGATGTGATAGCGGTCGAAGTGAAGATTGAGCCCCGCACTGGTGCCGATGTCGATGAGTGCAGTCGGCCGAAAGCCCAATCGCATCGCTGCTGATAGACCCATTGCAAGTGTTGTGCAGCGGTTGACTTCGTTGGTTTGAACGACCTTTCGATTCATTGTGTCGACCACGTGCTCGGCGTGTGCCATGCAGTAGTCACGAAACGCTGCAAAAATCGCGTTGCTGTCGTAGAGTCCACCCTGCCAGACCGGAAGTAGCACTTCGTCGGGCTCCGAAAGCAATAGAAAATGCAGCGCGGCAAAGAACAAGACGGGTTCCCGCTTGTCTTCATTCGCGGATTCGAAAATGTTACAGATTTCCTCATCGCCGGCAGCGTCCTGTGACAGAGATGCGTAGAGCGGTGACGTCTCTTTTGTTGCTTCCGCGAATCGTAAGAAGTGTTGCTCAGTGGACCTGGTCATCATGATCTCGGTTGATTGCGTATCCTAGGCTGAACGTGAAATTGACTGTCCTGTTTGGTTCCTCGGCGAAACAGCATGAGTCAATTGCGCATTCCTCGCTGATGAACGGCATCGAAACCGACTTTTCCGAAAAAGGTTCATAGAGTGTTGAAACGCTGCGGTTGAGTGGCATTAGAAATACGTAGATGCAAGACCTCGTGATCATTGGAGCAAGGGCGCATGCGCGTCAGATGCACGACGCTGTGATCTCACGTAACGAACAAACACCGACATGGAATTTTCTCGGCTTTATTGCTGACGAAGAGCCACAGTCAGATCTGATCGCTGAACGAGGGGTGCCAGTCCTCGGCGATCTCGAAGTTCTCAAAACGCTTGATCCGGTTAAGACCGAATATGTCATCGGGCGCGGCGACCCAAAGCTGCGTAAGAAGCTCGACGATTTGATAAGTCCCCTTGGATTCAGGGGCGCGCGAGTCATTCACCCGAGCGCGGTGGTTGGAACGCTTACGACACTCGGCGAGGGTTGTTATATCGCTGCACTCGCGGTCGTCACGACAAATGTGACGCTGGGCCGTCATACGCACATCAATTTGCAAGCGTCGATCTCACACGACGATGTGCTCGGTGATTACTGCATGGTCAATCCAGGATCTCACGTTGCGGGACGGGTGACTTTTGGCGAAGGGGTCTACACAGGTGTCGGCGCAAACTTTCGTCCCGAAGTTACGATCGGCGACTGGGCGGTGATCGGCGCGGGTGCTGCAGTGGTATCTGACGTTCCCGCAAATGTCACGTACGTGGGCGTCCCCGCGCACGAGCTGGTGCGCAAATGACACTTGGACGTACGGGCATCCTTTAGTTGTGCGCGTGTGCGTTCCGAGCACCGAACTTTGCCAGCAGTCGAATTAGCCGGCGCCGTTCCCGCGCGGGTATTTCGGGATACGCAGGTAGAAAGACAATGCTTTCCATCATGCAGTTCGCACTTTTCAGGTTTGAGTTGACAGCACCGACGGTTTGACTCGTTGCTTTCGACGCTTCGAAACCCTCTTCCTGAAGGTATGCAACGAGATCTTCCGGCGCATCGGTGATCACGGGGAAGAGCCAGTGAGTTGCGTTTGTTGTTGAGATGCCGGGGCGAATGAGTTCACCTGGAAGTGACAACGCGATTTCATCACCGACGCGAGCCCGCTGGCGAAGCCGGTCCTCGGGAAAATTTCTAAGCCGATACTTGAGTGTTGCTACCAAACCGCCACACGGGCGGCGGCGCATCCATTGTGTGAACTCGAGTTCGTTGGTAACCGCAGTGGCCCGCACGAGGGCACTCAAGTCGGGATGTCTCACAGACGCGAAGCCATACACCCACCGATTGCTCAAGCAAATTGCTGCGATGCATTTGAGGGCCTTTCCTGCATACTCAAAACGAGGCTGAACCGGCCATTTGTTGTGTCGAACGAGCATACGCTCTGCAAGTTCGGCATCTCGGACATACGCCAGCGCGCCACCAAATGCAGTTGCAGTCTTGATGAAACCAAAGCTGAAGAGTGTAACGTCAGCACGAATGTCGCCGCGGTCATCCGCAGCACGAATTGATTGTGCACGGTCCTCGACAAAAATCAGCTTGTGGTTTCGCGCAAATGTTGCAACGTCACTGACGTTGACCTGTGCTCCGAAGAGATGTGCCATCACAATCATCCTGGTGCGTTTTGTCAGTGCGGCATCGAGAGCATCGCGAGTTGGCGCGAGTGTCTCGGAATCCACATCGATTCCGACCGCGACGAGGCCGTGCATTTCGATGATTCGCACCATGTCGGGGTGGGTGATTCCAGACACCAGCACCTCGTCACCGAATTCGAGGGCGCACGCGTCGAGCAAGAGGTCGAACGCAGAACGCACTGAAAGGCAAATGATCGGATCAGCCCTCTTGTTTATGCGCCGTCGGTGAGGTAATACGCTCGCCACCAGGGCAAACAGAGCGTCTCCGATCGAAGCGTCAATGTGGTGGCGCGGGTGAAGTGCCCGAAAAGTGTTCACTGCCGCTGAAGTGTAAATCCTTCACACGGGGACGGCTGGGGCTAGTGCTCCATCCTGTAAATACCACGTGCGTCTTGCCGGCCAGATTTTCTTCTCGCTGCGTCATAAAAACTCATCGCAGTATGGTTACTTCCTTCGTTTTTCTTCCTTGCGAGAAGAAAATCTGACTCGCCAATCCACGCATGTTATTTACAGGATGGAGCACTAGCGGTGTTGGACCGGAACGGCTGTGATCACATCGCCATCTTCTTCGAGCAGTTGCTCGAAGGTGTCGAAGGTCCAGAAGAAGCGGCCTTCCTGTGTGCCCCAGTTGCCCCAGCTTTGCGTGCACCAGACGCGTTGGCGTTCCAGGTCGATGCCGTCGGCGATCAGTTCATGGCCGCCGCGGCTGCTGCCTCCGAGGTTGCACTCACCGTTACGGCGCGGTTCGTCAAAACCTTCATACCAGTTGATTCCCACCCCGACGGGCGCGAGTACCAACGCGCGGAGAGCCTCTTTGAATCCGAACGCGTGACGGTAACCTCGAATGAGGCGTCGCTTCTTGCAAACCTTCATGACAGCAAGTCCGGACGAACCTGTGTCTTCGGGTGGGTATACACCGAGCACGTCATCGAGTCGCGTGGCTGCGGAATAGATCGAGCGCGCGTTATCGAGATCGAGTTTGCGGCCGCTCATCCAAAACGGCTCTGTCATCAGCAGTTCAATCGCCATCATTCCTGTGCACATTCCGAGATCACCTTGATTGAGCGGCTTGTAGTGGCGGCGGTGGTCGACACTGTGCAACCGCCCTGCCATCGCAGCGGGGTAGAGCCATGAACGTTCGTCGTGGACAACGTGGCGGCCCAGTCTTTGCTCTGGATTGACTCGTTCCGGAATATCGATCCGCTTGATTTTCAGCTTCATGCGTAGAGCCTCCGAAGTCTGCGGCTGAGATAGTCGGGAACGTTCATTTCATGTTTTGCGATCAAGTCGATGTAGTTGTGATCGTCGGCAACTGAGATCTCGTCGAGACGCAAGGGCTCAACGTTTGTCGCAGCCATTGCGTGGCGGGGAAGTATCGGTCCGGTCGGCTCGGTGCCGCCTCGCAACGGCAGTTGTGGTCGCAACGAAACGCCCGTTGAACTGAGCTCGTCGAGCGCAAGGCTCCATTCACCTTCGTCACGCGCACTAGGCGCTGTTACGTGTCGCGCCGAGTTCGGCATGTCTGTCAGGAACTCTTCCAAACGTTCTCGAGCGGCTTTGAGGGTCAGTTTGCCGACGGCCGGATCAGAAGTGTTTTGCTTCAGATAAAGCATGCGTGAACGCCCGCCGACGGTGATCTCCTCGCCGTCGCCCGACAGCCGTTTGAGGAGCGAGGGTAGGCCTGCGCGTGCAACGCCGTTGATCATGACCATACGTATCTCTGACTCGTCGGTGCGCATCAAGTTTGCGTATGGATCACCGCTCTCGCCTTCTATGACCACAAGGTCCGCGCGTTTGTTTGGCTCGAGGGAGCCAAGACGGCTGTCCCAGCCGAGAATTGCGGCTGCATCGCGCGTCACCATCGCGACGAGCTCGCGATCGGTGAAGATCTCACCGCGTTCGTTACTCACAAGGTGCGCGATCTTAATTTCGTTCAACAAATTCTTGCTGCCGGTAGGCGACCAATCGGAACCAAGCCCAATCGGCACACCCTCACGCTTTGCTGCGGCAACGTCGGCGGTGTCACCGTATAGAAGAAGGTTGGAAAGTGGAGACCACACCATCGAAGCGCGGTGGCGCGCCATGACACCGAAATCACGAGCATTCAAACCTGCGCAATGGATGCCGACCAGATTCTCGTTTATCGCCCAACTATGTCCACCGAGGTGCAGCGAAAGAAAGTGTTCGCGCACACTTGCACCGATACCTTCACTGAGATGGAGAATCAGCTTTTTGTTCTGATTAAGGCGCTCGAAGAATCGCGTTGCGTCCTTCGCGTCAACATCGGCGATACGCGTTGCTGCCTCAGGCAATTCGGGATCATCGGTCTGTTCTACGTTGCGCACAATGCCGCGGTAATAGCGACGAACTCCTGCATTGCTGAACAGCTCGACGCCCTGTGTTGTCGTTACTCCACCAAGTAGCGTTTTGCACTCGACATAGCGAATCACCGAAGAGACATACCGACTGCTTCCCAGTGTGGTCATGGGCGTGGTGATCAGGCGTTGATATTCATCCGACCCACCCCATTGCGCACGATTACGAAATTTCTTCGGGATATCCCAAAGAGGCAAGACGTCGTACGGCAAGTGATTGTGAAGCTCGATAAGCCCGGGAAAGATCGTTCCTTGTGTGTCAACGACCTGAACGTCGTCGAATCCAACAGGCGGGCTATCGGTTGAATGACGAACGGCGACGATTACGGCGCGATCGATGTAAACGATCGCGTTGTTAAGTACACGATTGCGCGCGTTCATCGTGACTACACGCCCACGCAGCGCAATTCGTGAGCCCTCGAGACGATCGATTGGAGAAGTTGCCGGCATTGCAGATACCCCCTGGTTCCGCAGCTGGGGTCACTCTAGGGTTCACATCGACCGGACAGCGGGAGGACGGAAAACGTTCGACCGGGGATTGGAGAGCAAATGAGCCATGAATTCGATCCGGGTTACAACCGCAATCCATTTTCAAAGCTTTGCCGCCAATACCCGGGCGCGGACGTGTATCCGGTCGAGGATTTTCGCGTCGAATGGGGGCCGATATTTCACCGCGGCCGATTGGATGGAAGCGCGCGCATCGTTGTGATTGGTCAAGACCCGGCGGCGCATGAATCGATTGCCCGACGCATTCTTGTCGGCGAAGCCGGTCAACGCGTGCAAGGACTGTTGTGGAAGCTTGGTTTTGAACGCAACTACGTAATGGTCAACACGTTTCTCTACAGCGTCTACGGGCAGGGCGGAGGCGAACGTCACAAAGATGATCCCGCGATCGCGGAGTACCGAAATAAATGGCTCGATGCTCTTGTGTTGAATGGCCACGTTGAGGCAGTCATTTCTCTTGGCGGGCTTGCCGACCATGCGTTCAACGCGTGGCTTGCAACCCCGAACGGCAAGACGGCTGATGTTGCCTACCAAACGGTGCGCCACCCGACGTATCCGGAGAGAGCGTCGGCATCTGGGCAGCTGACAAAGGCGGAAGCGATGGCCGATATGCTCGAAACTTGGAACCATGCGCTGCGCGCGCTGCACAAAGTGATTGATCACCCAGACGTCGATCGTCCGATACACGCCTATGGAGCATCACTTCTGGACACCGACGTGTTCGAGATTCCTGAGCGCGATATGCCGGCAGGAACGCCGGACTGGATGCGTTCGATCAAGAGTTGGGGGCGACGCACAGGCACGGACGCGAACGACAAGCGCGCCACGGTAGAAGTGAAGGTTCCAACCCAATTCCGCACCTGGGAATGATCCGAACATCGACTTTCACGTTGCGTCGGAGGATTCGGCATGCACGTTGGGTCAGCCAACGACCACAATTGGGTACGTCGCCGATGAATTGCATGAGTCTGACCTTTGGTCGTGCCAAACTTCCCATGAATTTGGAGGTAACCATGAACATCGAAGCGGTTCGAAGTCTCGCCGCACAGGTCGATACAACCGCGATTTGCGATGCGTATCGGGGAATAAGGGTCGTTTCATCCCAGATCGCGCCACGTTCCGGGTCGCGGTGGATTTGCGCCCCCGCGTTCACCTTGCGATCCGGCAAAGACTTGTTTTCCGTCGCGCAAGCAATCGAACACGCCTCACCCGGGGACGTTGTCGTTATCGATGGTGGCGCAGAAGAAGTAGCGCTCGCGGGCGAGATTGTTGCGCGCGCCGCCGAAGCAAGGGGTCTCAGTGGCATCATTGTTGATGGTGGGTATCGCGACATGACGTATGTGTCGACTTGTGGCATTCCTGTTTACAGCCGCTTTGTTACCCCTGTTGCTTCAGCATCGAATTGCTTGGGACGTCTGCAAGTGACTGTGAGTTGCGGCGGTGTGATTGTGAATCCCGGCGACATTGTCGTCGCCGACCAGGAGGGCATTGTCGTTCTCGAACCAGAACGCGCAATTAGTGTTCTCGAGGCTGCACTGGAACTAAAGGCCGCCGAGGCCGAGGTAATAAAAGCCCTCAGCGACGGAAAGGCGCTCACCGATCTCATCAGCGTCGAAGCGCACGCGTCATTCCTGGAAAACGGCCAACCGAAGGCATTTGAGTTCAAAGTTTGAACGTGGGCATTCGCCCTCAGCGGCTTGCGACTCGCTTGTACTGACGTATCGAAAGCGGGATGAACACTGTGAGAATTCCGACAATCCAAATAAGCGTATAGATCTCGGGATTTTGCAACGACCAAGCATGCGAAACCGGCTGTAAAGGGCTCGTATTGCCAAAAAGTTCGCGCGCTGACTGCGTTACCGAAGATACCGGGTTCCAGTCTGCAATGGTCCGCAAGACCAATGGGAATCTGTCGGTAGGCACGAATGTGTTCGCGATGAATGTGATCGGAAATACAACCAAGAAAGAAGCATTGTTCACGACCTCAGGGCTCGGCACGGATAAACCTACGTATGCCATCACCCACGAGAACGCATACGCGAAAAGCAGCAGCAGACTGAATCCGCCGAGCGCTTCCAAGAACGACGTGTGAATCGACCATCCGATCAACAGACCGGTGACGGACATCACAACGATTGTGATGACGTTGTTGAGTACATC
>JBBSGY010000004.1:0-19683 GCA_038253645.1 Acidimicrobiales bacterium | reverse complement strand
GCATATGGATTCCACTCGGCGAAGGCTGCACTCGCACTCGTCATGGTGACGCTTGGACCGATCACCCACGTCCTTCCGCACGAGCGCCTCGCTGCCGCGGATCCCTAGATTTGACCCACATCGATGCCGGGAGCCCCAAAAGTTGTTACCGCAGCCGCAAGTATCCAGAGTCCGAGCCGCGGGTCTTTCCCGCGATCCATTGCCGCTGCCGCAGCGGTGAAGAATCCCAGCCGGTCGAGCATCAGCGGGACGGGAACGGCGAAAATCAGGAAGACCACCGGCGAGGTCAGGGGCCGAACCGCCCTTAGCGCCGGGAGGACGCCGATTTGGCCCGAACCGATGACGACTGCGGCACAAACCAGTGGGATCAGCCAGTGAGGCGCCCATTTCGGGTGAATGAACACTCCGAGAACGGCTACGAGCATGCAGGCGATGGTCAGCGCAATCACGGCGCAGCGACACAGGGGCCGTCGTTGTAGTTTCAAGGTCAGTGCCCGACGACCCACAGGACAAGATTCCAGAAGTTGCGCTTCCAACGCATCGGCCCCCGAACAAGGGTCTGCTCACGTTGGCGCTGATTCCGATCGTCGGAATTCTGGTAGGCGGCAACATTGCACTCCTGGGCTTCAAACCGCTGCTCATCAAGGATCATCCGCTGCTCTTGCTGTTGGTGAGCCCGTCTCGCACCTTCATGGTCTTGGTGCAGGCTCGCCTCGACGCAGTCTCCTATTACGCGGTTGTAATCGTGCGAAGCCTTCTCGCCGATCCCTCTTATTACTTCCTCGGGTATTGGTTCGGCGTGAAAGCGATCGGCTACATCAAGAAGTACACGCCTGAACTCGGGGAGATCGCAACCAAGCTGGAGCAGTGGTTTCCGCGCTTTGGTTGGTTGCTCGTTCTGCTTTATCCGCATCCGCTCGTGATGGTGATGGCCGGCGCATCGACAATGTCGTTCTTCACGTTCATTACGCTCGACTTCGCAGGCGTGATGATCGGTGCGTACCTCGTTCGAGAATTCGGGTGGTTGGTACAGGGCTTGGTCGACTGGATAACGAGATTCAACGCTAAGTACTGGATTCCCCTGACTGGCGTATTTCTTCTCTACGGCGCGTACATGATCTTCAGCGCGCGCAGAAGAGGGGGAAGCTTCCAAACGCCCGGGTCGATCCGCAAGGAGTTGGAAGGCGGAGATCGTAATTCAGAGGACGGCGTCTAGGCCTTTTGTTACGCCTGGTGGCAACGTGTCGACCTTGCGCAATGCCAGCGACACGCCGGAAACGAACGCGCTGCGGTCGAGTGTGTTGTGCGTGATCTTCAACGTCTGACCGGTTGTTCCAAAGATCACTTCTTGATTCGCGACTATGCCCTTGAGGCGCACTGAATGAATCGGGACATCTGCGCCGATGCGCTCGGCGGTGAGCTTCGCGGTACCCGAAGGCGCGTCTTTTTTTTGGTCATGGTGCAGCTCGATTATCTCGACACCATCGAAATGCGGCGCCGCCTGCTCTGCAAACTTCATCATCAACACAGCACCGATTGCGAAGTTCGGCACTATGAAACACGACTTGCCTGCCGCGATGAATGCATCGTGGAGCATGTCGACGTCGATATCACTGAGACCGGTTGTACCGACAACTGCATGTGCGCCTGCGGCGGCAACCTGCGGAAGGTTTTCTCGCGCCGCGTCAGCGTTGGTTACATCGACGATCACGTCGGCTTTCGAGTAGCTGTCGACCAATTCGAACTCAGCAGCAATTGAAGGTGAGATTGCGGCGCCCATTTTTCCACCGGCACCGAGAACTGCGACTTTCACTTGTCTTCCGAAGACTTATCTTCCAAAGACAGTTCTCCCGAAGACAGTTGTTCGGGACCTACCGTCACCACAACAGGGTCGACCGAAAGCACTTCTTCGGCGAGTCGCGCAATGTCGTCGCGAGTAACGGA
This sequence comes from Acidimicrobiales bacterium, assembly GCA_038253645.1. Classification (GTDB taxonomy): domain Bacteria; phylum Actinomycetota; class Acidimicrobiia; order Acidimicrobiales; family JBBSGY01; genus JBBSGY01. The sequence goes on along the minus strand of JBBSGY010000004.1, from coordinate 17,739 downwards.
GTTGATCCGCGCGCTGACTTCATCAACCTGCAGTACCTCTCCGAACATCAACAAGCTGCGGCCGATGCGGCTCATGCGTGCAGTCGTGTCTTCAAGATTCAACAACGTCGTAGCGCGAAGGTGACGCTTGGCGCGGCTGAGCTCTTCGTCGGTGACGCCATGCTCGCGCATTCGCGAAAACTCTGCGCGCACAATCTCTTCGGCTTCGTCAACCCGACTAGGTGCAGTGCCAAGGTAAACCGAAAGCTCACCGACATCGTCATACGGGGAATATCCGGAATAGACGTTGTAGGCAAGGCCTCGCTTCTCGCGAATCTCTTGGTATAAGCGGCTCGACATTCCTCCGCCGAGAATCACATCCAGAACCGAGACAACGTAGCGATCCGGGTGATGCCTGTTTGGCGCGGGAACGCCCGAGACCATGTGCATCTGGTCAGTCGGTTTGGTGACGGGAGTTCGAACACCGGTTGTCACACTCGGCGCGCCGCGTTTTGGACGCCGGCCACCGTCGCGACCCTTCCAACGGCGCGACACTCCTTCGAGAATTTGATCGTGCGTCAAACGACCGGCCGCCGAGAATACGAGGTTCTGCGGGCGATAGTGGTGTTCAAAGAAGGTACGGATATCCGGCGCCTTCATAGTTTCAATGTTCTCTTCCGGACCGAGAATCTCGCGCCCGAGGCCGTGATCGCCGAACATCGTTGCTGCGAACCTTTCGTGCGCGATATCGGCCGGCTCATCTTTGTACATCAAGATCTCTTCGAGCACGACGCGTCGCTCGTTGTCGACCTCGACCGGGTCGAGTGCCGGCTCGCAGATGATGTCGCACAAGATGTCCATCGCAAGCTCGACGTCATCGTGAAGCACGCGGAGGTAGAACGCTGTGCACTCCTTTGTGGTGAACGCATTCATGTCACCGCCCGCGCCGTCGATCGCTTGGTTTATGTCGATCGAGCTGCGGGTCTCGCTTCCCTTGAACAACAAGTGCTCAAGGAAGTGAGACATGCCACCTTCACTCTCGTTTTCATCACGAGAGCCGGTACCTACCCAGAAGCTCATCGCCACCGAGCTGACGTCATTGACGGGCTCGGTGACGACCTGCAAACCGTTGTCGAGTGTGGTGATTGTGTGCACGTAGTTGACGACAGCCGTGTTTTAGCGACGTCCGCCGCGACCGCGGTCATTGCGACGAGGTCCACGACGTGGGCCGCTGTCTCCGCGCGATTCGGTCTCCGGACGACCTGCGGGACCGAGGTCACCAAATTCCTTTACAGCCTCTTGGTCCCATGCGTCTTCGAATGAAACGACGTTGCCGACTGCCGGCGCTTGAGATTCGGAAGGTGAGGACTGGCGCCCTCCGCTACCGCCGCCACTTGACTCGCCGGCCCCGGGCGCTTCGCCATTTGCGGTCGGCGTAAGTACGACCTTGCCGGCCGGGTCTACATCGTCGACGCGAACTTCGATTTCGTCACCGATGTCAAGTACGTCTTCGACGCGGTCGATGCGCTTGCCTGCACCCAACTTGGAAATGTGAACGAGACCGTCACGTCCGGGAAGGATATTGACAAATGCACCGAACTTCGTAATTGTCACAACCTTGCCCATGTACGTCTCGCCGACTTCTGCCGTCGGCGGGTTGAGGATCAGTTCGATGCGGCGACGCGCTTCGGTAACCGCCCCACCGTCGGTTGAACCAATGGTGACGGTGCCTTGCGTGCCGTCGTCGTCGACTGAAATGTCGGCGCCGGTCTCTTGCTGAAGTGCATTGATGACCTTGCCCTTCGGGCCGATGACTTCACCGATGCGGTCGAGCGGAATGTTGAAGCTGGTGATCTTCGGTGCAGAGTCGTTGACCTCATCGCGAGGCGTTGAAATTGCAGCGTTCATTACTTGAAGAATCTGCAAACGAGCTTCTTTTGCCTGTGCAAGAGCACCGGCGAGAACGTCTGCGGGAATGCCGTCGATCTTTGTGTCGAGCTGAAGTGCCGTGACAACTTCCGACGTTCCGGCAACTTTGAAGTCCATGTCACCGAATGCATCTTCGTCACCGAGGATGTCGGTGAGCGTCGTGTACTTGCCTTCCGCATAAACGAGGCCCATCGCGATACCGGCAACGGGTGCCTTGATCGGAACGCCGGCATCCATGAGCGACAGCGACGAACCACAAACCGACGCCATCGACGTCGAACCGTTTGAGCTCATGATGTCTGAAACGATGCGATATGTGTAAGGAAAGTCTGCCTGCGCAGGAACGACTGGGAACAGCGCACGCTCGGCGAGCAGACCGTGACCGATCTCGCGACGCTTCGGTCCACGCATGAAGCCCGTCTCACCGGTCGAATACGGCGGAAAGTTGTAGTGGTGCATGTAACGCTTCGAGGTTGCGGGAGTGACGCTGTCGAGCATCTGGTCCATCTTCGGCATACCGAGAGTCGCAACGTTGACAACTTGCGTCTCGCCGCGCTGGAAGATCGACGAACCGTGCGCAGTCGGCAGAATGCCGACGACTGCTGACAGCTGACGAATGTCGCGGGGCCCGCGACCGTCAATACGCGCGCCGTCGTCGACGATGCGCTTGCGAACGAGCTTCTTGGCAAGGCTGCGTGCCGCGGCTTTGATCTGCTTCTCCTGATCCGGGAAACGGTCAGCCAACGCGCTGAGGATTCCCGCGACCGCTTCGTCTTGCGCTGCGGTGCGCTTTGCCTTCTCGACGGTGCTTTGCGCTTGTGCGAGTTGGTCTCTGCCAACCTCGGCAACCGCAGCAGCAATCTCTTCGGAGTAGTCCACCTGCGCAACGAAATCCATGACCGGCTTCGGCGGAACTGCGGACTGCAATTGAAGCTGAAGTTGGATGGACTCGCGAATCCAAGTTTTTGCGGCTTCCAGACCGGACGCAAGCGCGTCTTCGTCAACCTTCGCTGCGCCGTCTTCGTAGTACCGGAACGAGTTTTCGGTTCCGCCGGCCTCGACCATCATGATCGCGACGTCACCATCAGACCCGTCTTCGGAAGACAATGCGCGGCCTGCAACTATGAGTTCGAAAGTTGCGGCTTCGGCCTCTTCGAAGGTGGGGTGAGGAATCCACGTGCCATCAGTTCCGTAAGCCACGCGCACGGCGCCGATGGGCCCTTGGAACGGGATGCCCGAGATGCTCAGCGCGGCCGAGGCTGCGTTGATGGCAAGAACGTCGTGCGGGTTCTCTTGGTCTGCACCAAAGATTGTGATGACGACGTGAACGTCGTTGCGAAACCCTTCAGGAAATGAGGGGCGCAGCGGGCGGTCGATCAGGCGTGCCGTGAGAATGCCGGCATCACTGGTCTTGCCTTCCCGACGGAAGAACGAGCCGGGAATCTTGCCGGCGGCGTACATGCGCTCTTCGACGTCGACGGTGAGTGGGAAGAAGTCGACACCTTCTTTTGCCGCCTTCGACGCAACCACGGTTGCGTGGACGATCGTGTTGCCGATGCGTCCGACGACTGCGCCGTCAGCAAGCTGGGCAAGGGTTCCGGTCTCGAACGTAAGTGTGCGCTCGGTGGTGGAAATTGGACCTGAAACACTGGTAGTTCCAAGGGGTGACTGTGACATAAGGGCATTCCTTTCACCCGCTTTCTTTGCGGGCGCCGCGTAATCTACGGACTAGTTGATTCTACGGCTGGTTGGTGACGCCGGTGAAACACAGTTCCCAGTCGACGGTCATCGGGCTCACCCCGAGGACCCTCGACTGGCAGCTGTTGCTACCGCCGCCTATTCATTGGTCGTGCCTGCCGGCACTGGCATTCATTGGTCGTGCCTGCCGGCACTGGCATTCATTGATCGTGCCTGCCGGCACTGGCAACACAAAAGAGCCGCCCATTGCGGGCGGCTCCATCAAAGATTCGATTATCGACGCAGGCCGAGGCGTGCGATGAGGGCGCGGTAACGCTCGACATCATTGTTCTTGACGTAGGCAAGCAGGCGCTTACGCCGGCCGATGAGCTGCATTAACCCACGACGGGTGTGGTGGTCGCCCTTGTGTAGCTTGAGGTGCTCGGTAAGACCGTTGATACGGCCTGTGAGCAGGGCAACTTGTACTTCCGGAGAGCCGGTATCGGTCTCGTGGAGCTTGTATTCGGAGATCGTCTCTGTCTTTACTGGCAAGAATCAGTTCCTGGGTAGCTTGTGGCCGCAGATCCTATCAGCCCTGGTGCCCAACGCTCACTCTCCCACTTCCTCACGCCGGCCCTGCCGCCTCGATCCAGGCAGAGAGCTGTGTGCGCAAGACCGACGTTTTCGGAGGTTCTGCGCACACGGCTCGGCCCGGAGAGAGCTCGGGGCCGTTAGGCAAGGATGATTTCGCTGGTGGCGGCGGAGGCGTGGGCCTTGTCTGCAGCCGAGGCCGCCGCACGTGCTTCACGGTGGTGCGCCCAGGCCGTCATCGTCGCGGTAATAAAGTCGCGCCCATCCGGTCCGAGCCACCGGCTGAGACCGACGCTCGTGCGCCCGAGAGCAGCCACGGTAAGCGGCATCATTCTCAGGTCGAGTCCATACTGTTGCGCGATAGAAGGCGGCAAAACGCGCGACGCGACCGCTTGCATCAACAAACCGACACCTTTAGGAAGATCTTTGGGGTTCAGCACGCGTCGAGGTGCCTTCCGGGCTGAAAATTGGCCATCAAAGCCTGCGCCACCACCGGGTCGGCGATCTGAAGCAGGAAGGCCGCCGCCCAGCCAAGGACGCCGAAAGGGTCGGCCGCAACGCGGACGTACCGAGGCCCGAACGTAGGCTGTTTTCCCCAGTCCGTATCGCCGGTTTTGCTGACGGGCGCGGCGCTATTCACTCGCACAATTTACGCGCGCTTCACTTCGCACCACAATCGACGAGTGCGCGTTTCATGCGTCTCTACAGTCGTGATAATTCGCCGCGCAGCCCATTTCAGGGCCAAAAGGACTCATGAAACCGCAACGAGCCAGTGGCCTGCGCACAGCCGCGGAATTCAGACGGCCCCGGCGATGTCTTCGGAACCGCCCGTCACTTGGATCGGCGCTGCCTTGTACCTGCGGCGCTGGCGGACTTCGAGCTTGCGAGCGATCGCGCTCAACACCATGTTGACCGACATGTAGATCACGGCAGCGGCGAAAAGCATTGGCAGCAAGTTGCCGTAGAAGTTAGCGATGATCTGTGACTGTTTGAGGACTTCGAAGTACGTGAGCGCGCCGCCGAGTGAAGTGTCTTTCAAGAGAGCGACAAGCTGGCTGATGAGGCCCGGAATCATGCGACGCGCTGCTTGCGGGACGACGACTTGCAGCATCGATTGCCAATACGTCATGCCGAGCGCTGTCGCGGCTTCGGTTTGTCCACGGTCGAGCGAGAGGATGCCCGCTCGGAAGATCTCGGCGAGCATTGCGCTGTTGTAAAGCGAAAGTCCAAGAACAAGTGACCAATACGCCGGCAATTGCACATGGAATTGCGGGAGTCCGAAGAACGCGAAGGTGATGAGCACGTAAACCGGAATTGCGCGAAACAGTTCCACATAGATACCGCTGATCCACCGCAGCGGTCGGTTGCGCGCGAGGCGTGCAAGGGCCATCAAAGCGCCGACGAGACAAGCAACCACCATTGCGAACGCGGCGGCCTGCAAGATGCGACCAAACGCCCGAAACAAGCCGCTATACGTTGTCCAGATCGTAAACGGCTGCCACATTTCTTCGGCAAACACGCCTTTGTCGGCAAGTCTGTTGGTCGCGATGCCCACCAGCGCCGCAACCACGCCAATCGCCAGTATCGAAACAATGCGGGTCATGCGACGGCCACGGGGGCCGAGATCATCAAACAGAACCGATTGCGCACTCATCGTTTGATCGCGACTTTTCGCTCGAGCACGCCGACCAACAGTCCAGCGGGATACGTAACGATGACGTAGCAGAAAGCAGCACCGATTAGCGCTTGAGTTGGCATCGCACTGTCAATGCCGATTTGGTCGGAGACAAACACGAGCTCATGCACGCCGAGCACCTGTACGATCGAGGTGTTCTTGTGATTCGCGATGAACAAGCTGCCGATCGGCGCAGTTACGGCGCGCAATGCCTGCGGAAGAATCACATGGCGCAGACTCTGAAAGAAATTGAGGCCGAGCGATCGCGCGGCCTCGGCCTGTCCGCCGGAGACCGTGAGGATTCCTGCACGTACCGTCTCTGCGACAAAGGAACCTGCGTAAAGCGACATCACGATTACTGCGGTAATAAAAAAATCGAATTGGATTCCGACTTTCGTGAGTCCGAATCCGAACAAAAGCAACTGCGCGTACAGCGGCGTATTGCGAAATACCTCTACGTAGGCCATTCCGACAGCGCGAAGCGGCTTGACCGGACTGACCCTGAACGCCGCAACGACAACACCGATGAGCAACGCGAAGAAGAACGATCTCACTGACACCGACATTGTGGTGCAGAAACCGTTCCAATACGTGCCGAGGTTGTCGGTAACGACGTTCAGGGTCTTTGTCCGCTTCTAGCTGGTTACGGAGCTGCTGTGTAACGGTCGATTGCCGGCGGCGTCGGTGTCGGCAGAGCGATCTTGCCGAGCGTCGTCTCGAAGTCGGTCTTCCACTGACCGTTGACTTCGATCGTCGTCAGACCGTCGTTGATGAACTTGCGGAACGCGTCGTCACCCTTCTTGACGCCGATGCCGTAGGGCTCATCGGTGAGGTTTGCGTTGAGCACCTTCTCTGCGCCGTTGCTCTTGGCTGCAAGTCCGCTGAGGATCGGACCATCAGTCGCCATTGCCACCACACGGCCGTCTTTGACTGCTTGTTCACAGCTCGAATAGTCGGACAACGCAAGTTGCTCAGCTTGCGGAGCCTTTGCGGTGATGGTCGCCGGGTAAGTGCTTCCCTGCACCACGCAGACCTTCTTACCGTTGAGATCCGCGGCGGTCTTGATGTCTGCGTTTGACGACTTCACCAAGATGTCACCATGTACAACAAGGTATGGGCCCGCGAAGTCGACGACCTTCTTGCGGTTATCGTTGATGGTGTAGGTCGCGACAATGAAGTCGACCTTGCCTTGTTGAATAAACGGTTCGCGGTCCTTCGACTTTGACTCAAGAAAGTTGATCTTCGACGCCGCGTCAGCTTTCGTTCCGCCGAAGATGTCTTGCGCGATCGTCTTTGCGATCTCTATGTCGAAACCTTCGGGTTTGTTGGTTGTCGGGTTGGTTTGACCGAATCCAGGCTGGTCAACCTTTACGCCGACGTTTACCTTGCCGGCCTTTTGCAACCTGTCCATTGTCGAACCGGCCGCGAATTTCGGTGCTGCTACTGAATCGCTGCTCGACTTCGCAGTCGTACTCGATTTGCTACCGCAGCCGGTGAGCACAAGCGCCGCTACCGCGGCTACCGCCGCCGCGGTTTGCCATTTTCGTTTCATGAATCTCCTTAGTGGTTTGTTAATGACTGAGAATCTTCGAGAGAAAGTCGCGCGCGCGTTCGCTCTCGGGTGCTGTGAAGAACTGTTCCGGCGTCGCTTGCTCGACAATGCGACCGGCGTCCATGAACACGACTCGATTAGCAGCGCGTCTAGCGAAACCCATCTCGTGCGTGACGACAACCATCGTCGTGCCGTCGTGCGCGAGATCGACCATTACGTCGAGCACCTCTTTGATCATCTCCGGGTCGAGCGCCGATGTCGGCTCGTCGAAGAGCATGACCTTCGGTTCCATCGCCAGCGCGCGTGCAATTGCCGCGCGCTGTTGTTGGCCGCCTGACAACTCCGTTGGGTAGCTACTTGCCTTGTCTGCGATACCAACGCGCGTCAGTAACAACATCGCTCGCTCGTTCGCGTCTGCCTTCGACATCTTGCGCACTTTGATCGGGCCAAGAGTGACGTTCTGCAGGATCGTCTTGTGCGGAAACAGGTTGAAGGACTGAAAGACCATGCCCACATCAGCTCTTACGCGGGCGAGGGCGCGACCTTCCTCGGGCAACGGCACGCCGTCGATGACGATTTTTCCGCTGTCGGGCTTTTCGAGCCGGTTAATGCAGCGGCACAACGTTGATTTTCCAGAACCGGAAGGCCCAATAATGATGACTGTTTCACCACGCTGGACCGACAGGTCGACATCGGCCAGGGCACGAAAATCTCCGAAAGACTTGTTGACGCCCTCGATCAAGACCAGCGGCGCATCCATGAGCTTTTCAGGTTACGCGTCTGAACACACTGAACCTGTGACCCTCACGGGCCACGAACCGTAAGCGCGAGATGCCGGGCGTACAACTGTGTGCGCAGAGGCCCCGAAAACGGCACCTTTGCGCACACAGTTCGGCGGAAGCCAGCCGGTCGGGCACGTCAACGAGACAGACTGTACGGCTTCGTCAACGCCCGCGGCGAGGTCAACTTCCCGCGGCGCGGACAGCATCGACGTCATGAGCGATCTGGGCGACAAGGTCGTCAATCGACTCGAAACGCACCTGGTCACGAAGGTGCTGGGTGAATCTCACCTTCGCGTGCTGGCCGTAGAGGTCGCCGTCGAAGTCGAGAACATAGGCCTCGAGAATGTTGACTCCGTCGGCGTAAAACGTCGGACGGGTACCGAGTGAGACAGCGGCTTGCTTGACCGTGGCATCCGGCAACACATATTCGCCGGCGTAGACGCCGTCGGCCGGGAGAGCGATGTCGGTTGGCAGATGAACGTTCGCTGTCGGGTAACCGAGCTCGCGGCCGCGACCGTCACCCATCAACACGAGCCCGCGTACTTCGTGCGGGCGGCCGAGCATGGTTGCTGCAGTTTCAACGTCGCCCGCGCCGAGACGCTTGCGAATCTCGGTTGAACTCACGGTTACTTGGTCTTCGCTGACAGCACTGAGTTCTTGCACGGCAAACCCGTGATCGGCGCCCATCTCTTTCAGCAGTGCAACATTGCCGGAGCGACCTTTGCCGAAGTGGAAGTCGTAACCGACGATGACTGCTTTCGCACCAAGGCGACGAACGAGAACTTCTTCCACGAACTTGTTTGCCGGTTCTGCAGCCCGTTCCATGTTGAACGGAACGACGAGTGTGTAATCGACCCCGGTCTGTTCGAGCAGTTCCAGTTTCTGGTCGAGATCAGTGAGGAGAAGCGGCGCGGACTCGGGGCGGACCACTGATGCCGGATGGCGATCGAAGGTGACCACCGCCGATGCAACGCCCAGTTCGCCGGCACGCTGCTTGACGATCTCGATGAGCGCGCGGTGGCCCAGGTGCACTCCATCGAACGCACCAATCGTGACCGCGCAGCCAAGCTCGGGCCGTGCTCCAGAGCCAAGAACCTTCATGGAGGGCGAGGCTAGTGCGGCGGTCACCGATGTCGCAGACGTCGAACTCCGGGTGCAAGTGGTCGGGCGTCGACCATATGCACCCTGAGTTCACGCACTCGGAGGGCAGCTAGCCGGAAGCGATTACGACGCCGGCTTTGAGTTCCCGCTCGGTGTGCGGCTCATACACGGCGAGCAACTCTCCCGCGGTATCTACAACTGCCCAAGGCCCGTCACCCGTTGCGAGCGCGCGGTCAAGGTGGCGGCCGTGGGCGACGTCGTCGGCGACTCGGCCGCCGGCGACGATGCGGTCAAGATGGCTGACCATGTCGGTTGCAACGAGCACGTGTTGTTCAAAACCGGCATCGAGTGCTTCGAGCGTGACCGCGCGATCCGCTGTGAACGAACCAATCGCCGTGCGGCGCAGGTTGCGCAAGTGCGCTCCCCCACCAAGTGCGTCGCCGATGTCAGCAGCAAGCGTGCGCACGTACGTGCCGGAGGAGACCGTGGCCGACAACAAAAACACAGCGGTGTCATCTGTCGGGGCGACGTTAATTGAATGGATAGTCACCGGACGCGGTTTGCGCTCCACTTCGACGCCGTCGCGCGCCAACTCATGCAACCGTTTACCGTTCACTTTCAACGCGGAAACCATCGGCGGAACTTGCAGGATGTCGCCGATGAACTTTGTCGCCGCAGTTTGCACGTCGTCCAAAGTCACCGACGACATGTCGAACGTTGCAGTTACTGCACCTTCGTTGTCGAGTGTGGTTGTCGTGGAACCGAGCACAACCTCACCGACGTATGACTTTGGCAAGCCTTCGAGAAAGCGGATGAGCCGCGTCGCGCGTCCGAGTGCAACGAGCAACACGCCCGTCGCTCCCGGGTCGAGCGTTCCACTGTGGCCGATGCGCTTCTGCCCGACAATGCGGCGGCAACGACCGACAACGTCGTGACTCGTCATGCCGGTTGGTTTGTCGACGACTAAGAGTCCGTCAGTCACCAGGATCCGGCTAATTCGCTCTTGGTGGCTTCTCCACCGCGCCGCTCGGGCCACTCGAGCCACGGCCGGACACTTCGTATCCGGCCTCAATGTTGCGAAGGATACTTTCGATCTTTTGGCCTTCGACGAGTGAACGGTCGGGAATGAACGCAAGCAACGGCGTGCGTTTCATCTTGACACTGCGGCCGATCAAAAACTGAAACTCGACACGGCGTTCATTGAGTGCAGCGATGATTTCTTTCTCGGTTGCCGATGACGAAAGCGCGCTGAAATATACCTTTGCGTGCTCCAAACCTGTGTCGGTTTCGACGTCGGTGATCGTGACCAATTCGAGACGCGTGTCTTCGTCGTAGTGTTTTTCGAGTTCGGTCGCGATGATTTCGCGCAGCAGTTCGTTGATGCGCGCGGTGCGCGGGTAGCGAGCGGGAGCTGCGTGGCGGTTAGACGAGCGGGGTTTCGTCATCGCTATCGGCTACGACTTCGCCGCGCGCGGCGCGCTTGATCGAACGCCAAAAACCGGCTCTTGCTGCGTACTTCGTGTCACGATCTAATTGCCCTTCTCCCAACAGGCGCTGCGTTGTGATGAGCAGCTGCACGTCGAGTTCCTTCGGAATCCGCGGAGCCATGTGGGCAAGTTCCATCAACTCGTCTTGCGATGCACGATTGGCCCATGCAAGAGCAAACTTAGACCCTGCGGTCTCCCCATCTGCAACCGTGTCTGTTCCGTCGACGTCCGGAGCGCCTGGAGCTGCGGAAATGTACTTCTCCCAGAAGTCGTGGTTGAGCACGATGTGATCGTCGGCTTCACGCAAAAGCGTGCCCGACTGGTTGCGAGCGCCGACAGCCTCGACGCCGATAATGGTGACCTGGACGCCCATTTCCTGCGCGGCGAGCATGCCTTCGAGCAGGTCATCGTCGCCGCCGAGAACAAACATATTGGCAACTGCCCGCTCTCGGGCGAGAGTGGCCATGTCACGGTAGATGAGCGCGTCGACGCCCTTCTGTGCGCCGCGGATTAGGCGGCCAAGTCGGACCTTGACGCCGGAGAGATCGGCAATTCGGAGCTGCTCGAATGTGGGGACGGCGTCGGGAGCAGCGTCGTACCAGTACGTGCGGAGGAGCGGGAGGTCGGAGTCTTCCTCGACCATGCTGGCGATCTCATTGAGCATGCCCGGGTAGTCGCACTGGAGCAGAGCCCTGTTTTTGGTGCCGCAGACGAGCTTTCCCGCCTCAGCCAATAAGTGAGCTGCATCTACAAGAACGGCACAACGATCCAAGACGGTATTCCCCCAAATAGTCGCGTGGCCAAGCGACCACGCTCCGATAAAACCGGCCTCGGTAAGGCTAGTCGCCAGGGGGTATGAAATGTCCTGATATCAGCTGTGAAGCGGCGGCCGCCGGCTGGATGGCCGGCTGGATGGCCGGCGGCTGGCGCGGGGCCCCTTTGCGTTTCATGCGTCCTCTCAGTCGTGATTTTGCCTTATCGCTGACTGATCACAGCTGAAACGACGCATGAAACTCGAGTATCCACTCGTGGACTCAAGCGGCCAAACCGTACCTCCCGCCACGAAGATTGCGACCTTTTCCCGCCGCATATGTGGGAAAAGGTCGCATCCTCGATAGAGATCGATGTCTTCGCAGCCTCTGGCGCCGTCATCACAAGCCGCACGGTCTATGACCTAACCGCAGGTAGGGACAATGACGGCTCTTCAAGACGCCGGTATTCGTTGTGACACACCGTCAGCAAACAACTGTTGTCAAAGGCGCGACCACATTCACATTCGTGACCGACGGTATCGCGTCCGCGATCGCGCAAGCCAAGGCTGCCGCGGGTGACAAGTTGGTGCATTTAATGGGTGGAACCAACACAAGATCAGCTCGCAGCAAACCGGTTGCTGATACGAAACGCCGAGAGATCAATCTCGGAATTGCCTGAACTAATCGTTTGCGCGATCGCCTCGCCGATCGCCGTTGAATGCTTGAAGCCCCGACCCATGCAGGCCGACGCGACAAACACTCGATCCGATTCCGGCGCCCAATCGAGGACGTACTCCCAGTCGCGCGTGACCGTGTAGATGCAAGTGGATGCTTTGACAACGCGCCGTGACAAACCCTTTATGCGGCTAGCAAAATCGCGATACATAGTCTCGGCTTCAAGGTCCGAGACACTGGTGTCCATTTCCTCTGGATTTGCAACCACCTCATACTGCTCGGTCGCAATCTTCAGTCCGCCACTTGGACCGTCGAGGGCAGGAAAGCCGAAAAACATTTGATGGCTATCCGATCCGACTTGCCAAACGAATATCGGAAAGTTCGGAGGCTCCAGTGTGTCGATGGAACCTTCTTCGATGTCGAACCAGTACACAGCTTGCCGGTACGCATGTATGTTCGATGCCAGGAATGACGATAGAAAACAATTGATCCACGGGCCCGCGGTGATCACCACCCGGTCGGCCTCGTAAACGGAATGATTGGTATGCACCGAAACGCATCCTGAAGACTCTGCGATGCTTGTCACCCGTTCGTTGGCATGCAGTTCGGCACCAAGACGCGATGCAAGACGAAGCTGACTCTTGATGCACGCTTCGGGCCGAAGCACGCCGGCACCCGGCTCGAACAAACCTGGCTCGTCTCCCTGCAAACGGAAAGCCGGAAATTTGGCTGACAATTGCGCCGGGGAAAGCGTCTCATGCTCTATGTTGTGCAATCGCCCTTCGGTGGAGAGCCCAGTGATCCATGCGTTGTCGTCACCTGAAGGATTGCCAATAAACACGCCGCTGGTCATGGTGTGAAGTTTGACTTCGGCCTCGACTTCGATCTCCCGCCAAATTTGATTAGAGCGGCGAACGAGATCGACTTGCAGACCATAGTTGTACAACTCGCGAGTTATCCGCGTATCGCCGTAACTTGACCCGAAAGAGTGCGGCGGATCGTACCGGTCGATTCCGAGCACCCGAACGCCGCTCTTGGCGAGTTGGTATGCAGTAGCCGCGCCCATGGCGCCCGTTCCGATCACGATTGCGTCAAATCGCTGCACTCGATGATTCTAGAGCTGACCAGGTTCCGAGATTTCTCGGAACCTTCCTTCTTCTACGCACATAGATAGGCAAGCGGACTTCGCCACACACAACGTGTGCGTTACAACCGCTTATTTGCAGGAGAGTTTGATGAGTTCCATTTTTTCCCGGTCAGAAGCCGGCACCCCATTTCAGTTCAAGGGTTTTGCGATCCGCGCAGCCGTCGTCGTGGGAGCCGCCGGCATTGTGACGTTCGGCGTCGTGAGCAACACCGCCTCGCACAGCCCTTCCAAGCCCAAGAACGTCGTCACTATCGATTCGTCGTCTTCACCCAAGCCCGAAGCTCCGAAGGTCGAGGCGCCGAAAGTCCAGACGCCCGCCGAGACAGCGGCGAAGCCGGCCACCAACGACGACCGGTCAACCAAAGTCCCTGATGGCGAGGCCGGGTCGACGAGTCATGTGGATTCTGCCGGCGGAATGTTCTCAGACCCCAAGCGTGATCTGCCGATGGGAACTTCGGATCCAAAGAACTTGCCGACGGCCTCAACAACAGTTCCACAACGCCCCACTCACTGACCTCAAGGCCTCGATGCCATTCCGCCGCCGCAACCGTCACATTGCCACCGACCGAACGCTATGGCAGTGGGCGTGCGAACAGGATTCGGATGCTTTCGGGATCCTGTTCGAGCGTCATGCGAAGCGGGTGTACAACCACTGTTTTCGCCGCACCTCCAACTGGGCCATGGCCGAAGACCTGACTTCGGTCGTCTTTATGGAGGCGTGGCGAAAACGCGACGACGTGGTAATCACCACTGACTCTGTTCTGCCTTGGCTCTTGGCGGTAGCCAACAACGTCTGTCGCAACAGCCTTCGTTCACTCCACCGTTATCACGCGGCGATTTCGCGCGTTCAGGTCGCGGAGGCATTCCCCATCGATGACGACGTGCTCTCGCGAGTCGATGCCGAGCAGCAGATGAAGCTGTTGAACTCAAAGCTTGCACAATTGAACGACGGGGAGCGGGACGTGCTCGCGCTCTGTGTGTGGGAAGGCATCGACCAGGTATCAGCTGCGGAAGCGCTCGACATCTCGGTAGGCACCGTGAAATCACGACTCTCGCGAGCCCGGGCCCGCCTGCGCCGGCTTTCGGATGACTCGGAACCTGAACCTCTCGGCGGACATAAACAGCTGAAGAAGCGCGACGGACGGAAGGGGGAGGGGGAGGGTCGATGAAAAATCCATTTGAACCGCCACGTCGTCGCGACTTGCCTCCGGGCCATCTTGAGGCAAGGTCACAACACCTGAAACATGAGTTGTTCGGTGCGACTTCGCGCAATTCCTTGTCAATGCGTCGGTTCACCGCAGGTATTGCTGCAGCACTCACACTCGCAATCGGAGCAACTCTCGTCGCGCATTCGGGCACCAAACACAACCCTCCCCCAATCGCCTCACAGTCGACCGACGCGACAATTGTTTTGGCGGCCGCCAGAACAGCGGTTGCACAAGCGGACGCACTCATTGTGCATTCGGTGGAATATCAAACGACCAAGAAGGACAACACCACCTCAAAAACAGAGGTTTGGTACGACACACAGGTTCGCAACAACTGGCGTCACGATATGTACAAATTCGACGGCAGCATCCAAACTCGCGCTTCGGAACATCAAGACGGCGAGTCGTTTCAGTTTCGAGTAGTCGACTTCCAAAAAAAGACCGTAATGGAACGGCCGACGTTGGAGACACGACCATTCGAATCTCTGGCAGACCTGTTGGCACCCGAGATGTTCAAGATTGTGCCCATATACATCGGAGACGAACAGCTCAACGGGGTGCGCGCGCTTCATTACCGCGGGACATCCGAGTCCGGCCCATCAGAGACAACTGACTATTGGTTCGACGCCGACACAAAGCTCCCGATGCAGATGACCCACGACGACATGTTCGCCAAGAGCATCAAGGTGTTCGACACAACCCCGCGTTCCGACTCAACATTGGCAAACCTTATGCCACCCGCCCCAGCGGGCTTCTCCGCAATCGCTCCCCCAGACCCGGAGACCGTCGCCAGCACAATGCCGGTGCGGCCGTAAATCTGAAAGGACGCGACGCTCTTCCACCAAGAATGTGGGAAAAGGTCGCGTCCTCGAAAAAATTACGGTGTGCGAGCGATCTCTTTGTCTTCGTAGGTTTCGATGATGTCGCCGGGCTTGAGGTCTTGGAAATCGGATAGACCGATACCGCACTCGAAACCGGTCTGCACTTCGCGCACGTCGTCTTTGAAGCGGCGCAGCGATGTGATCGTGCCCTTCCAAATGATCGTGCCGTCGCGCAGGAAGCGAACCTTCGAACCTCGGGTGATGACGCCGTTTTGCACGTAACAACCGGCAATCGCACCGACCTTCGGCGCACGGAAGATGTCGCGCACCTCTGCATCTCCGGTGACGATTTCCTCGTACTCGGGAGCGAGCATGCCGAGCATCGCTTTCTGCATGTCTTCGATAACCCTGTAGATGATTTCGTAAGTACGAATCGAAACACCACTGTGATCGGCAAGCTCGCGCGACTTGCGATCGGGACGAACATTGAAACCAATGATCGTCGCGCCCGAAGTTGCCGCGAGGTTGACGTCGTACTGAGTAATTCCACCGACCGCACGGTGCAGGAAGGAAACCTTCACGTCGTCGCGCTCGAGCTTCTTGATCGAAGCAATGAGCGCTTCGAGCGAACCTTGCACATCGGCCTTGAGAATGAGATTCAGCGTCGCGACTTCGCCACGCTGAATCTGCTCGAAGAGGTCTTCGAGCTTCGCGCCCGCAGCAGCACCTGAGGCAACCTGTTGCATCGTTCGCTGACCGGCAAGGCTCGTAACACGCGCACGGTGCTCACGGATCTCACCGATATTGCGTGCTGTGCGCTCGTCGTTTGTTGAACGCAATTCGTCACCCGCGCCGGGTACGGTCGAAAGACCGAGCACCTGCACCGGAACCGATGGCGTTGCCTCTTTGACTTGGTCGCCGTTGTAATCGATGAGCGCACGGACCTTGCCCCACGCAGCGCCGGCAACAACCGGATCACCGACGCGCAGCGTTCCCTTTTGCACAACGACAGTTGCAACAGGACCGCGGCCGACGTCGAGGTTGCCTTCGAGCACGAAACCGCGCGCAGGCCCCTCGGGGTTTGCCGTTAACTCTTCGACATCGGCGACAAGAATTAGTTGTTCAAGCAGTTCGTCGACACCCGTGCCCTGAGTTGCAGACACCGGCACCATGATCGTGTCGCCACCCCACGCTTCAGGCACAAGGCCAACTTCGGAGAGCTGCTGCATGATGCGATCCGGGTTTGCATCCGGTCGGTCGATCTTGTTGATCGCAACGATGATCGGTACTTCGGCAACGCGTGCGTGGCTGATTGCCTCTCTCGTCTGGGGCATGACGCCGTCATCTGCTGACACAACCAACACAACGATGTCGGTTACGTCAGCACCGCGTGCGCGCATCGCGGAGAACGCTTCGTGACCAGGTGTGTCGATGAATGTGATCTCGCGATCGTCTCTGACGACTTGATATGCACCGATGTGCTGAGTGATGCCACCGGCTTCGCCCTTGGTGACGTTCGCCGAACGAATGCGGTCGAGCAATGACGTCTTACCGTGGTCGACGTGCCCCATGACGGTGATGACCGGAGGACGTGGACGCAATAATGCGTCATCTTCCTCGTCGTCATCCGAGAAATACTTCGCAGCGAGCTCGGCTTCTTTTTCTTCACCGGCGTCGACGAGGCGAATCGTTGCGCCGATCTCAGCGCAGAACAGCTCGATCGCGTCGTCACCGAGTGACTGAGTGGCCGTAACCATCTCGCCTTGTTGCAACAAGAAACGCACAACATCGGCTGCGGAACGGTTGAGCTTGGGCCCAAGATCTTGCGCAGTCGAACCGCGCTCGATGATGACTTCGCCCTCCGGAACCGGTGCTGTCGACGGGACATATTGCACGCCCTGAATCGGCTCGAGCTCCTCGACATTGCGACGACGCTTCTTGCGCCGCTGGGGAGGACGACCACCACCGCGGCCACCGAAACCTCCGCCGGGGCGTCCACCGAATGCGCCGCCGGTGCCACCACCTCCGCCGGGACCACCGGGACGACCACCTTGATAACCGCCGCCACCGCCGCCGGGACGACCGCCACCGCCACCGCCTTGATAACCGCCAGGCGCGCCGCCACCGCCGGGACTGCCTGGGCTACTGCCTGGGCGTCCACCTTGATAACCGCCGGACGTGCCACCACCTGGTCCACCGGGACGACCGCCGGCTGGCCGGCTGCCTTGATAGCCACCACCCGGACGAGCGGAGGGCGCGCCACCGGGTCGGGGGGGGGGGGCGGCGCGGCCCCCCCCCCCCCCCGCCCGGCGCGGGGCGTGGGCTGTGGGAGAACACGCCCGCGGCGGCCTAGCCGGCCCGGG
>JBBSGY010000003.1:0-21317 GCA_038253645.1 Acidimicrobiales bacterium | reverse complement strand
GCTCGATGACACAAAAACCTGGCCGGAAAATCAATTCCCGGCGCAGCCGGTCGGCAGAATTGTGCTTGATCGCATGCCTGAAAACTTCTTTGCGGAAAACGATCAAATCGCATTCGGAACCGGTGTGCTTGTTGACGGTCTCGACTTCTCTGACGACAAGATGCTCGTCGGTCGCACGTTCTCCTACTCAGACACGCAGCGTTACCGTGTTGGTTCCAATTACCTGCAACTGCCGGTGAACAACGCGAAAAACGCGCGCGTGTCCACAAACCAGCGTGACGGTCAGATGGCGTATTACGTCGACGGCATCGGTGAGAACCCGCATATCAACTTCGAACCATCGATCAGCGGTGGTTTGCATGAAGCCAACATATCTGCGGCGAATGGTCCGACTCATGACGAGCAGGGTCCGGTCATTGAGGGTCGCCTGACGCGCAAGCGCATCCCGAGAGCCAACGATTACCAGCAGGCAGGTCAGCGTTATCAGTTGATGGAGCAGTGGGAGCGCGATGACTTGGTCAAGAACTTCATCGACTTGTTCAGTCAATGTGACCGTCAGATTCAGGAGCGAATGATTTGGCACTTATACTTGATCGATGACGACCTCGGAAATCGCGTCGGGGAAGGCATCAACATCAAGGCGGCTGACGTTTCGCATCTCGAACCACTTGCGAAGCAAACATTGACTGACGAAGACGAGAAGCGCCTTGCCAATCTCGGCAACAGCGGCTCACGTGACGTCACGGGTCTCACGATGACTCACTGCGTGCCCAACGAACGCCACCGGTTTTCATGAGCCGCCGGGTTTTCATGAGCTGCAGGTGCCGTATTGGCACTCACAGCTCATGAAATGCAGCGTTTCGCGTTCTCAGATGACAACCGGGATCAGTTCGACCGTCAAACGCGAGTCATCGTCGAGACCGAAATAGAAGTATGCGGGCTCAGCCTGACGTCGGACGGCTTTGAACAGCTCGTGGCGGCCTCGTTGCAACCATCCGCTGTCGCGCGCACCGACGATACGCTCCTTCGCGGCGAAGATTCCCCACGACGTGATGGTTTCGCCGGGACGCCCGATCACATGGGTCACGATGTCGTCGATTACGTCTTCTACGTCAGGGCTTTCGCGAAAGCCGAACGCGGCGCGCACCGAAAGGAGCGACGTGCCCACATCGAAACTGTGGTCGAAGGCAATGGTGTCGTAGCGCTCGTCCTCCAGAACGTAAGGCACGCGTGTCTGTTCGATGCTCAACAGAACCAAATGTTTCGGCAACGCGCCATAGCGTTTGTAGAAGATCTCCAAGAGAGGTGGCACTTGGTCGTCGACGGTTCTTGGGCTATACGCCGTCAGCAAAACGACCGGTCTTGGAAACAACGGTGTGTCGGATCGGCGCCAAATGTGGAGGATTTCTGACATGTGCATGGTCGAAAGTTCCATGAACGCGAGTCGTACGCGTTCGCGTCCCCAGCGCCATGTCAGCATGATCGTAACCATCACGCCGCCGATTACGAGTGGCACATATCCACCAGTTGGGATTTTCGACAAATTACCGAGCAGCAACGACCCGTCGACTACCCCTAACGGGATGAATACCATGGCCACCGAACTCATTCGCCATTTCCAATGCCAACGCGCGACTGCAGCGACTGCGATGGTTGTCACCACCATGTCTGATGCAACCGCTAATCCGTACGCGGACGCAAGATGAGTGCTGGAGCGGAACGTGACTACGAGAAACGTCGCCCCTATGAATAGTGCCCAATTCACGTTCGGAATGTACAGCTGACCTTCGCGCTCGTCGTGAGTGTGAATTACATGCATCGTCGGCAAGTACTTGAGGGCGATGCCTTGAGATACGAGCGAAAACGCACCGGAGATCAGGGCTTGCGATGCGATTACGGTTGCAACGGTTGCAAGTGCGACTGCGGGATAAAGGGACCAGCTCGGCACCATGCTGAAAAAGATGTTCTCGTCTACGACCTTCTGTCCTGACAGCAAATGAGCCCCTTGGCCCAAGTAGTTGAGGACCAGGGCCGGGTACACGACAGCGAACCACGAGATGCGAATCGGACGTTTTCCGAGATGTCCGAGGTCGGCAAACAGAGCTTCGCCGCCGGTTACTACGAGAATCACAGAGCCGATCGCAAGGGTGAGTTGGTGGAGACCAAGTCCGCCGAGGAACTCGATCGCGTGAATCGGGTTGGCCGCTTCGAGTATGCGTGGAGCAGCCGCTATCCCATGTAGGCCTGTGAGGGCGAGAAAGCCGAACCAAACGATCATTATGGGACCGAACAACCGGCCGACGCGGTCGGTGCCGAATCGTTGAAATGCGAACAGAGCCGCCAGGATCGCGAGTGTGATGGGCACCGTGTAGTGCCGAAAGTCGGGTGACGCGACACTGAGGCCTTCAACAGCGGACAACACGCTGATCGCGGGCGTGATCACGCCGTCACCCAAGAGCATGCCGGCCGCGAATACGAGTACCGATGTGAATAGCGCGATCGACTTCTTCTTGTGACGGCTCAGTAGCGCAAGCAGCGCAAAGACGCCGCCCTGTTCCTCGTTGTCGGCGCGCAGAACGATCATGACGTACTTGAAGCACACGACAATCGTGAGTAGCCAGATCACCAGCGAAATTGCTCCGATCGAAGCCTCCGGACTGTGACTCGCGCCGGACTTGAACATCAATTCTTTTACCGCGTAGAGCGGCGAGGTGCCGATATCACCGAAGACGATGCCCAGAGCGGCGACCGACGCGGCGACCGACCGCCTGTGCGAGTTCTTCGAGCGCCTGCGTGCTGTCGCTCGTTGCCTTAGCGCAACGATCCGTCCCTTTGCTCTGGATCGAATTTGCTGTTTGTCAAGAGTGGCGTGGTTCGTCACCGTGCCGTCGCACATTGATCGTGCGAGATGACATGGGTCCGAATGCCGCGGGTCACGCGTGCCCGCGCGTTGTGAACCATGATGGACAACAAGCTAGCTGCGAGTTGCTCACCGATGCATATGTGTGTGGGATCCCCCACGCCGGTGGCGGAGTGCAACATCCTGTGAGTCGTGACGGAGCCCTTGAAAGAAACTGCTGAAGAACCGCCCAGGCGCAAGTTCGGCGCAGCTCAGATCCAGATCACAGCGTTCATCTTGATCGTTGCGATTGGCTCCGCTGGGTTCAGGGTGCTGCACGACCATCATTTGCAACAAACAGCGGCGCTCTACATCGGGTTGCCGACATTGATTGCTGTTGCTCTCACGCTGTCGAGACCGGCCAAAGATCCCTACATGATGATTCTCAAGGCGATCAGTATCGTGCTGTTGCTGTCTGCGCCTTTACTCGGCGAGGGCTTCATCTGCATCTTGATGATCTCGCCGTTGTTCTACGCGATCGGGTTGCTGGTTGTAATCGTTGTGCAGTCGCTCAAGAAACGTCACAACGACAAGCTCTCATTGTCCGCGCTGATACTCGTTCCGGTTTTATTGATGTCGGCTGAAGGTGTGTGGCAGAGCACAACGCTTCCCGACAAACAAGAGAGTTCCGCGACACGCACTGTTGCGGCCGCTCCGGAAGACGTAGCACGTGCACTTGCCACGCCGCTTGCGTTTGATGCTGACCATTTGCCGTTTTACCTGTCCCTGGGCTTCCCAAGGCCGATCGCATCAACGGGCGGAGAACTCATCCCCGGTATGAGACAAGCAGTCGAGTTTGCAGGGGCTGCGAAACGCCCGGCGTTCGAGCATTCGCACCACTGGGGCACCAACCCAACGCAGCTGACCTTTGAGGTCGCGGAGTCATCGCCGGGACACTTGAAATTGCGCGCGGTGCAAGACGACACGCCGATCGCCACTTGGGTGCATTGGAACGACGCAGAGATCAGTTGGAAGTCGGTCGGAGAGAATCGCACTGAGATCACGTGGACGCTTCACTTCGATCGCAAGCTCGCACCGGCATGGTACTTCGGTCCATGGGAAAGTTACGGTGTGTCCAAGGCGGCTGATTACTTACTTCATTCACTCGTTATTCCCCAGTAATGGACAGGGCCGGCGTGATCAGGTCGGTGACGCTGCTCGTGCCTGTCTGCGCAGCCCTCGTCGGAATTGTCATTCAGGCATTGCCGGGCACGCGCGTGAAAGGCGCTGCATGTCTGAGCACGCTGTGGTGTTTTTGCACACTGTTGCCGCTCAACGTGATAGCGCAGAACCAACACTGGTGGCAGTTCAAAGCCGAAGGAGCAACGCTTGTCGGCGTTCCGGTCGACATGTTGCTTGGGTGGTCGGTCATGTGGGGAGTGCTTCCCGCGTTGTTCGGACGATCCAAAGCATGGCTCTGGGTCGTCATGTTTTTATGGCTTGATGTGTTGACAATGAATCGCCTGAGTCCAGTAGTGCTGATGGGTGATGGCTGGCTCATGGGTGAGTTGTTGGCTATTGCTGTGGCGCTTGTTCCGTCGCTCGTTCTCACGCGATTGACGGTTACCGAACGAATGTTGCACGTGCGCGTTGCGTTACAAGTGGTGCTGTTTGCATTGTTGACCATGTATGTGGTGCCGGAGATCGTGTTTTCGCAAACAAATTCATCGTGAAATGCTGAGCTCCGCGGCATCTCGCAAACAATGACAGCCATCTGGTTGCAGATTGTCGCACTGCTGGGTGTAGTCGCACTGACTGCTGTGCGCGAGTTTGCACATCGCGGTCATGGAACCCCCTATCCATGGGATCCGCCCACGCGTCTTGTCACCTCGGGCCCTTACGCGTACGTCGGCAATCCAATGCAACTGTGTATGACAGCCATGCTCATTGTGCTTGGCTGTGCCCTGGCGAACATCTGGCTGGTTGCAGCGGGGGTGACCGCCGGAGTATTCAGCTCGGGAATCGCGGAATGGAACGAACGCGGTCACCTTCATGCGCGCTACGGCGACAGCTGGCACGAATACCGGCGAAGTGTTCACAACTGGCTTCCATCAATTCGTCCGACCCCCGTCATCGCGCCCGGCCGACTGTACGTCGCCGTGAATTGCGACCCGTGCTCCGTTTTGGGTAGTTGGTTTTCACGGCAGAAGTCAGTGAACCTGCACGTGCTCGCGGCGGAGGACCATCCCGAAGATCTACGACGCATCAGGTATGAAGCGGATGGGCGTTGCGTCAGGTACGAGAGCAGTTGGTTACGCTCTCGAACATCTTCATCTCGGTTGGGCATTTGCCGGTTGGCTCATGCGGTTTCCGGTCTTGGCAATGTTCACGCAGACTCTCACCGACGCAACCGGCGGCGCTCGGCGTGATTTGGTCCGGAATGGAACGAGACAGGGGAGTGTTGACTAGTGCACCATGCCCGCCGTCACTGTCTCAAACATTTTGAATCTTGATCGTTTACCCGAGCCTGCGATCGATCAAGTTCCACGGAACGTTGTTTCTGTTACCACCGCGCCGACCGGTTACGAGGGTGAAGGTTTCCCTGTGCGGCGCGCGTTCAACGGAATCAACCAGCGAGACCTCGATCCGTTCGTCCACATGGATCAAATGGGCGAAGTCGAATACGCGCCCGGCGAACCGAAAGGCACGTCATGGCACCCACATCGCGGCTTCGAGACCGTTACATACATCATCGACGGAACGTTTGACCACCAAGACTCAACCGGCGGAGGTGGAACAATTACGAACGGTGCAACACAGTGGATGACCGCCGGCGCGGGTATCTTGCACATAGAAGCTCCACCAGAGCAACTCGTCGCGAGCGGTGGCCTTTTTCACGGTATTCAACTTTGGGTGAATCTGCCGGCCGCGCAAAAGTACACTGATCCCGGTTACCAAAACCTCGAGTCGCATCAAGTGACGTTGCTTTCATCTCCGGACGGCGGCGCGCTGGTTCGCGTGATCGCGGGTGAAGTCTCGGGCCACAGTGGTCCGGGTGTTACGCGAACGCCGATCACGATGTTGCATGCAACCGTTTCGCCCGGCGCGGAGTTGACATTGCCGTGGAACCCGGATTTCAACGCTCTCGGGTATGTGCTCAACGGTCAGGGAACGGTCGGTGTCGAGGCTCGTCCGATTCAAACCGGTCAGCTGGCATTGTTCGGCGGCGGCGACACAATCAGCATTCGCGCTGATGAGATTCAAGAGGCGCGCCATCCCGCTCTCGACGTACTCGTCCTCGGCGGCCAACCGATACGCGAGCCCGTTGCCTGGTACGGCCCGTTTGTCATGAACACGCAAGCCGAACTTCAGCAGGCAATGGCCGACTTTCAAGCCGGTCGTCTGGGCCGCATCCCCCACACTTAAACTGCTCGCCGTTGCTTCCCCTTACTTCGCAGCGGTTGTTTCGTTGCGAATTCGCCGATTCGGCTCGAATCACAACGAATTGGGCATCGGGAAGCGGAAAGAGGAAAGAGGAAAGAGGGCTGCTGTTTCCGGTCTTGCGCACATAGCTTGGCGGTTCGGGCGACCCGGCCAGGCTGTTCGGAAACTTGCTCAAGAAATCTCGATCGGTGCCGATATATATCCAGAGATGTGTTTGGCCAGTCGGCGGACTGATCGGACACGCCCTCACTCTCATTATCGACCGCAAGGGGTTATGACATGAGCACTGTTCGTGTTTGGATAAAGGCCCTCTTCGCACCAATCCTGATTGCTGCACTGATCTTGCCTGCTCAGGCAACCTCGGCGTCAACAGTCGATGCGAAGAAGACTGTCATTGTCCAAAAGACAGCCGGCTCGGGATCTGTCCCCGAGGCCCTCACCACCTCGCTCGGCGGCGAGATCGGCTACGAGCTGCCGATTATCAACGCCTTCTCGGCCACGGTTCCAGAATGGGCGATCACCCGCTTGCAGAACTCGCCTGGTGTTCGCTTTGTCACCGAAGACGCTCCCGTGCAGATGCATGGTCTAGTCAGCGAGAGCGACACATTGACGCCGAGCGACGCAACCACCGGAGCAGCGGATCCCTCCAAGCTGGCGCCGGCCGAACCGGCAGCGAGCGCGCACCCAGCGGGCACTCTGCAGCAAGACCCCAACACGCCGACGGTTTACCAAAAGGAAATCGGCGCGAACATCGTTCGTGCAAACGGCACGCGGGGCGCGGGTTCGGTTGTTGCACTCATCGACACCGGTGTTGCAGATGTTCCCGACCTTGCAGGTCGCATTGTTCCGGTGACGGCCCCGAACGGCAGCACAAAGAAGTGCGTCGACATCTCCGGGGAAAACACCTGCAACGACTCCTACGGTCACGGCACGTTCCTGGCCGGCCTCATTGCTGGTACCGGTGCAGCATCGGACGGCAAGTACAAGGGTGTCGCACCCGGCGCAAAAATTCTTTCGATAAAGATCGGCGGACGCGACGGTTCGGCAAGTGTCGGCAAGATTCTGTTTGCCATTCAGTGGGTTGCGCTCAACAAAACGCAATATGGAATCGATGTTCTCAACCTTTCACTCGGCACCGACTCGACTCAGAGTTACCGTTACGACCCGCTCAACTACGCGGTGGAGAAGGCGTGGCAAGCAGGCATCGCAGTTGTTGTCAGCGCAGGCAACCGCGGTCCTGACGCAGGCACAATCTCCAAGCCCGCAGATGACCCATTTGTCATCACAACCGGCGCAGTCGACGACGTTCAGACGGTAGGAATCACAGACGACAAACTTCCGGACTTTTCGTCAAGGGGTCCGACTGCATCCGACGGAATCACCAAGCCCGACATCACCGCACCGGGAAGTCGCCTTGTCTCGCTTCGCTCACCCGGTAGTGCAATCGAAGAGCAGTTCCCCGGCGGCGGTGTCAACGAGACATATCGCCGTGGAAGTGGAACGTCGCAATCGGCTGCGGTTGTGTCCGGTTCTGTTGCACTCCTGCTCTCGAAGTACCCGAGCCTGACACCGGATCAGGTCAAATACATCCTTACCCACACAGCGAACGCAACTGCGAGCGACGACCCCAACTCTGTTGGTGCCGGTTTGCTCGACATTGCTCAAGCAGTCGCCGCTCCACCATCAGGTGAGGCCAATCAAGGTGTGACGCCAAGTGGCGGCATCGGATCAATCGCAGCAAGCCAAGGCTCTGTCGGGCTAGTCGCCAGGGCCAGCAATACGGTTCTCGGTCCTCTCAAAAGCGTCGTTCCTCTCAAAGATGTCGACAATGCCGACCCAAGTGGTGGCGGCTGGTACGGCACCGGTTGGTACGGAGGCGGCTGGTATGGCGGTGGATGGTACGGAGGCGGCTGGTACGGCGGGGGTTGGTACGGAGGCGGCTGGTACGGCGGGGGTTGGTACGGCGGGGGTTGGTACGGAGGTTCCTGGTACGGCGGGTCCTGGTACGGAGCTTGGGACTGAACTGCCGGCCGTCCGGGATGCGCCGGCTAATCCGACGCATCCCGGGGTTTCGTCGTGCCGGAGGCACGCAAGCGGAATTCTCGTCAAAATGCAGCTTGTGCCATGCGGGGAGCTAAGCCAGTGGAACAGGTGACGAAATCGCGCATGCCACGCAGTGTGGTGGCATTCGTCGTGTCGTTGTCGGTGGGAGCCATCGTGCTTGGGGCTGTTCTCGCAGTGCATGACGCGCCCCTCTTGCTCCCACACTGGCCATCTGCGGCCATGATCTTGATCTTGCTCGCAGCGGCAGAGCGCTTGGACGTGCGCTTCCGTTTGCATGGGCAGGTTGAATCGCTCAACCTCACTGAAGCAATAGTGGCGCCGATGATCTTTGCGTTTCAGGCGCCGATTGTGATGATTGTTGTCGTAGCTGCACAACTCCTGTCAGGATTCGCTCGGCAAAACGAACCGATCAAAGTCATTTTCAACTCGACACAGTGGGCAGTGGCGGCGGGCCTCGGCAGTGTTGTTTATACATCTCTTGCGAACGCGCAAGATGTCAGTCTTCGCAATATCGGAGCGATGCTGCTTGCGATGGTCGTCGCCGGCATCGTCAACCAGGTTGCCCTCACTACAGTTTTGACGCTTGCGCAGCGACATAGCACCCGTAATGTATTGCGCACTCTGTCCCCTGTGATTGTGCCGGGTTGGCTGATCGGATGGGCGCTCAACACGCTTATCGGTTTGTTGTTTGTGCTTGCTTACGCGTCGAGTGTGTACGCCGTCGTGCTGTTCTGGGTGCCGCTCGTCGTATTGCACGCTGCATATCGTGGTTACGCGGGCATGGAGTCGGACCGCATGCGTCTGGCGGGTCTTCACCGTGCTTCGCATCGTCTCGGCGCGAAGGATGACCTTGACCGTGCGATGGCGGGGTTTCTTGCCGAGATGTGCCGTTGTTTCGAATCCGAGAAGGCCGAGCTTTGGCTAGTACGCAATGAGGAAGTTGTTGTCTATGCCGTGCGGGAGACGGATGAAGAGTCCTACACAAAGGTTGTCGACAACCTTGCAGAAAATTCTGTGCGTGTGCGGGTCTGCGAGTTTGTCGAAACAACTCGGCTTAGCGCAAAAGGTGTAGACGAACTCTCGGTCGCGCTGCGCGACGCAGGGCTTCGTGACGCACTTGTCACCCCGTTGCCGAATCCTGAGTTGATGCCAGGCGTGCTCGCCGTGTTCGACCAGAATGGTCTCGAAGGTTTCGAGGAAGGTGAATACGCGGTCCTGGAAGCTCTCGCGCGTGAGACAATGAGTTCGTTTGAGAAGGGCCGCCTGTCTGCTGCGGTGGTCCAGGAGCGTCACAAGCTCAGTCAGATCGTCGACAGCACCTACGACGGCGTGTTGACCTTGACAGGTTCAGGCGTTGTCCGCACTTGGAACCCGGGCTGGGAGGCAATCACAGGATATTCGGCGTACGCGGTTGTCGGCCGCAAGCTTTCCGAAACGATCACACTGTTCGATCTCGATGGACACGAGGTTCGTCTTGATCAGTGGAGAGGTGCGATCGATAACCTGCCCAAGCAGCTGCAGATGCTCGACCGCACAGGAGTCGCGCATTGGCTCGAATGTTCTTATCGAACGGAAGTCGAAAATGACGAGAGCGGCGACAGCGTTCTCGCTGTCGTAGCGCACGACATGTCAGATGTGCGCGAGATCGAGCAATTGCGCGAGGACGTCGACAGGCTTGCGGAGCTTGAAGCCGTGCAGCGAAATAAGGTATTGCAACTTCAAGAGTCGTTGCAACCGGCGGTTCCCGAAGTGGCAACGACCGAATTCGGTGTCTATTACCAACCTTCTGATACGAGCGCCCCGACCGGTGGTGACTTCTATGACTGGCAGGTCTTGCCGGGCGGCGATGTTCATTTCGCAGTTGTCGACGTGCTTGGCCATGGCATCGAAGCGACGAACGATGCGTTCGCAATGATCCACCTGTTGCGAACGCTTGCATTTCAAGGAACGCCCGTCGAGCGGTTGGTCGTCACAGCTGATGACTTGATCGCGTCATTCAACTCCGAACTTGTTGTGACGGTTATGTGCGGTCGCTATCGCCCGTCGACTGGTGCGTGCCGGCTCGCCGGTGGTGGTCACCCACCGCCCCTCTTGATTCATCCCGACGGCAAGGTCGATGAGATTGCAGTTTCGGGAATTCCCGTTGGCTGGCCCGGCGCGGGAAGCGACCAGGCTGTCGACATCATTCTCAATCCGTCGGACACCCTCGTGCTCTACACGGATGGTCTTGTTGAAGCACAGCGTGACATTCTTCTCGGCCTCGAAATGCTGGCCGAGAACGCCTCCAAGGCTCGCGATCTGGCCGCGCCCGAACTTGCGCGTGCACTCGTCGAACTTTCATTGGAGGGAGCGGCGCGACGCGACGACACGCTTGCCCTCGTAATCCGTAATTGCGGTGTTCCGAATGCCAATGGAAATGATCTGCCCGGATTCGGCGTCCGCAGCGTGCCACATCCGGAAGAGGTTGCATCCGTGCGACACCGGTTTCTTCCGTGGGCGGTCAACTGCGGGCTGAGTGCAGATCAATGTGACGATTTGGCAATTGCGTTAAGTGAGCTCGCTTCGAACGCGGTTCGCGTCGCGAGCACATACTTTGAAGTACGAGTGGCCATCATCAATGAGCGCGTGGTGGTCGAGGTCGAAGACGACGGTCCCGGCTTCATGGACGAGGAGATGTTTTCATTCAGTCCGGACGTCGAGGACGAGTCAGGTCGTGGTCTGTTCATCGTGCGAACTCTTCTCGACGAAGTCAGTGTGCGATCGACCGGACGTGGCTGCGTCGTACGGGCAAGTGTCGCGGTGGAAAACGCACGCGAGCCAGCGCCTTCTCGGCCGGCAGAGCCTGGTGCCGAAATGCTGGCGACCGGCCCATCGCCGAAATAACGCCCCGATCATGACGGCAACTAGAACGACCTCATTTCCTAGGTCGTTATAGCCGTCCACCAACGAGTCTCACCGAAATCGCGGCTGTAAAGGCGCAGGAAGGTGGAGCCATCTCAGAAAAGGGCCCTTGTCCTGGTAAGGTCCCGCGCAGTTTTCAAAAAAAGTATTGCAGCACTTGTCAAAGGAGCAGCAAATGCGGGGCATTCAATGGCGGTCAATGGCGCTCGTTCTTGCGATGGCGATGGCGCTCGGTGCATGTTCATCGTCCGGTACAAAAGCGGCGGCGCCGACCGGTGGCGCACCCGCCGCAGGAGGAGCGGTCGTCGACCTACAGAACTTCGCGGCCGGCGATCCGACACACATCGATCCCGCCCTTGCTGATGACGTTCAAAGTTCGCAGATCGCCGAACTTCTTTATGACGGACTTACCGACACCACTGCCGATGGCTCAATTCGTAACGCAGTTGCAGAAGCGGTTACTCCGAGCGAGGACGCAAAGAGGTGGATTTTCCGTTTACGCAATGACGTTCACTTCGACAACAACGATGTCGTGCGCGCCAGCGATTTCAAGTTTGCGTGGGAGCGCGTAGCGGACCCAAAGCTTGCGTCGAAGGTCGCGTATCACCTTGCACCCATTCAAGGCTTTGATGACGTCCAGTCAGGTTCGACTACGGCACTATCGGGAGTCGTTGCCGATGACAATGCGCGTACGCTCACCGTCACATTGTCCACACCGAGACAAGACTTCAACACCGTTGTCTCGTTGCCGGTGTTCTCGCCGTTGCCGAAGCAAGTCTTCGATGCGGCCTCCACGCAGCGACAGGCGGGCGGGAGCGGCAACATCTACGAGAAGTGGGAGACCGGGGTAATGGTTGGCAACGGACCCTTTCGTATGTCGAAACCATGGGAATCAGGTCGCGCAATCACGCTTGCTCGCAGTGGCTCATATTACGGGGGGGCGAGCAACCACAAGGCCTATCTCGATACAGTCGAATTCCGTATTTCGAAAGATGTCGCGTCGGCTTACACCGATTTCGAGGGCATCTCATCAGCGGTTGGTCGCATTCCCGCAGGCCGTTACTCGGACGTAAAGGCGCGACGGGGTGACGACGTTGTCAACACGCCGCTCCTCGGAACTGAATTCTGGGCCTTCAATATGAAAAGCCCTGCAGTCGGCGGAGCCGACAATTTGAAGCTTCGCCAAGCGATCGCCCTTGCGACTAATAAGAAAGATGTCGTCGACAAGGTTTGGGGTGGCTCCAGAACCGTAGCTACGAGTTTCGTTCCTCCCGCGATGCCGGGCTATGACGCTTCGCTTGTACAGCCTGATCGCAACCTCGACCGCGCGCGCACGTTGCTGCGTGAATGGGGCAAGACACCGCCGGCGCTTAAGATTTCCTTTGCTACCGGTGCAAACCACGAAGACAAGGCAACGATTCTTCAGCAAAACCTGAAGGAGATCGGGATCACCGCCACTCCAGACCCAATGGATCGATCGTCCTATCGCAAGGCAGTACAGACGGGTGCTGCCGACTTCTTCTGGCGCAACTGGACTGCGGACTACGTGTCATATGACAACTTCATCGCGCCGAACTTCACAACTGCTTCGATCGGCAAAGACAACGTCACCAACTACAGCGCCGTAAAGGTCGACGAACTCGTGAAGGCTGCTCAATCCGAGAATGACTCGACCATTCGCAACGGGCTGTACCGTGAAGCCGAGAAGCGCGTTCTCGATGACCAGGTCATCATCCCGCTCGATTGGACAACCGCCGGCATGGTGAAGTCGTCGAATGTGCACGACCTGGTTGTGAAGCCGCTTGGCTATGTCGCATACGCGGATACATGGGTGAGGCGCTAGCGGCCTCGCCGGCGGGGTGGTCGCGGGAGGAGTGGTCGCGGGAGCTTTCCTACGCTGAGGGCCGGCGTGATCATCGCTTCAAGTGGGTTTTGCGACGCCTCTTGATGGCCGTATTCGTTGTCTGGGGAAGCGTTACGTTGTTGTTCGCGATCTTCTTCGTCGTTCCAGGTGACCGAGTCGACAAAGTTATGGGTGGTGACCGCGTAGTGAGCGCGGAGACCCATGCACAAGTCACCCGGAAGTTCGCCCTCGATCGTCCTTTGGTGGTCCAATACGGGCACTACTGGAGAAACCTTCTTCGTGGTGATCTCGGCACGTCGTATGTCAATGATCGTGACGTCTCCGACATCTTGAGCAAGACAACTTCGGCGAGTATGCGCCTTGCATTCTGGGCCGTGCTTGTCGAGATCAACGTCGGCGCCGGCAGCGGCATATTCGTCGCGGTCAAGCGTTCGCGATCAGTTGGCGCGCTTGGGGTTGTGAGTACGACAGCAATGCTTTCTCTTCCTGTATTCGTCATAGGTTTCGTTTTGCAGCTTGCATTCGGTGTCTTTCCATTTCAACATGGCTGGCCGCAATGGATGGTTCTTCACGTTCAGGGAATCGGCCCTGACTCCTGGGCGTTCGGCATTATCCCGCTCGGTGAGCAGTGGCGTTACCTCGTGTTGCCGGCGCTTACTCTGGGTTCAGTGTCAGGAGCGGTTCTGCACCGGCTGACACGTGACACCGTACGCAGCGCAATGGATTCCGATTTCGCCCGCGCGGCTCGTGCACGAGGCGTGCGCGAACGCGACGTGATCGTGCGCCACGGAATACGCAATGCAATTGTGCCGATCCTCACGTTTGTCGGTGTCGACCTAGCGACGTTATTCGGCGCCGCTGTTGTGACAGAGTCGGTGTTCAACTGGCCGGGCGTTGGTAGCCAGATGGCCATTGCACTCGCGCGAGCGGATGCTCCGGTAGTGCTTGGACTCACAATTATTCTCGCGATTGCATACTCCTTCGTGAACTTGCTTGTTGACGTCGTTCACACCGTGATCGATCCAAGAGTCACGCCATAATGCTGCGCTACAGCAAACGTCAGCCGATCATATTTCGCGCCGGCATAGCTATGATCGGAGTGCTGTCGCTGATAGCGCTATTTGCACCGCTGCTTGCATCCCACAGTCCATACGCCGTTCCCGATGGCCAACAACGATTGGCGCCGAGTGCCTCGCACTGGTTTGGCACCGACCAGATCGGCAGAGACGAATTCGCGCGGATCGTCTATGGAGCGAGGACGTCGCTCAGTGTTGGTATCGGCACGGCGGTATCGTCCGGAGTTATTGGTCTGCTTGTCGGTGTTGCCGCCGGTTGGCGTGGCGGTCGCATCGATGCATTGCTCATGCGACTTACCGAAATTTTTCTCGTCATTCCCGGCTTGCTCATTGCAGCAGCGCTCGTCGTCGTGATCGGTCGCAGCGTCACCAGCGTTGTTGTCGTGCTTGCGATCGCCGGGTGGCCGGTGATCGCGCGAATCGCTCGCGCGGAAGTCGTACGCGTAAAAACTGAAGGGTTTGTCGAGGCAGCTCACATTTCGGGTGCATCATCAATGCGAATTATTCGCGTGCACGTGGTTCCCCACGTTCTGCCAGTCGTCTCTACTGTGGTTGTGACCTCGGTTGGCGTGGCGATCCTCGCCGAATCCTCGCTGTCTTTCTTGAACATCGGCGTAAAGGAGCCAACTGCGTCTTGGGGGTTGATGATTGCATCGGGCCGCAACTTCCTTACGAGTTCCCCGCACCTCATCCTTTTTCCGGCGGGCGCGGTATTTGTGACCGTGTTGGCGTTTGTTCTCACCGGAAGTGCGCTGCGGGCGGTGTTGGGCCTTGTTCGCGCATGAGTGGCCCGTTACTCAGCGTTCGTAATCTTGGTGTTTCGATTGGCGGCACACAGGTATTGAGCGATATTTCGTTCGATGTCGCACCGCGCGACTCGATCGCGATCATCGGACGTTCGGGGGCAGGTAAGACAACATTGCTGCACGCGTTGATCGGTCTACTGCCCGATGTGGCCCGGGCAACCGGAAGCATCGAATGCAAAGGCCTGGAGGTGATCGGGCAGACCAACGAGAAGCTCAGGCCGTTGCGGGGACGCGTACTCTCGCTTGTTCCGCAAGACGCAGCAGGCGCTCTCGATCCGCTTTGGACCATTGCTGCCCAAATGCGAGAAGCGATCGGCGCGCATAGCAGCACGGACCGCTCAGCCGTTCGGCGTCGCGCGATCGCCTTGCTTTCTGCGACGGGCCTACCTGAACCCGAGCGCGTGCTCCGTCTACGGCCACACCAACTGTCCGGAGGCATGAAACAAAGAGTTGTTATTGCACTCGCGCTGGTGCACAGCCCGAGCGTATTGCTTGTTGATGAGCCGACGTCGTCGCTGGACGCGATTGCTCGCTTGGAAACACTCGATCTGATCGCTCGAGTGCGCGAACGAACTGCATGCGCGCTGGTTCTCGTAACTCACGATGCGCCGGCAGCACAGCGTTTGACAACACTGTCAATGACAATCGAACGAGGTACCGTTGTCCCGACAATCCTCCCGTCAGTCGCTGCACCGCCGTCAGTCGCTGCACCGCCGTCAGTCTCTCAGCCGACGATGGCGGCAATGGCAACCGAACGCAAGGAGAAGGTCTTGATTCTCCGAGACTTGAGTGTTTGGTTCGGACCCACGCGAGTTGTCGACCGTGTGAGTTTCGATGTATGCAAGGGTGAAACGTTGGCGGTAGTCGGTGAATCGGGGAGCGGCAAAACAACACTTGCGCGATCGATAGTCGGCCTTGTTCCACCTAGCGACGGATCAGTGCAAGTTGAAGACGAGGTCTTCGATATCAACAACGCGCCAAAGACCAAGTCGCTGTGCCGGAAGGTGCAACTTGTGTTGCAGGACCCTTACTCGTCGCTCGACCCCCGTTTGACGGTTAGGGCGATCGTCGCTGAACCGCTGCGGGCGCAGCACCTGTGGAACGCAACCGGTGAGGGACGCGTGCGAGAGGCTCTGAGTGCAAGTGGATTGGAAGAGTCGCTGATCGATCGTACGCCTCATGAATTGTCGGGTGGTCAGCGCCAGCGCGTGTCGATTGCACGCGCACTAGTTGTGCGACCGCGACTACTTTTACTCGACGAGCCCACATCGGCACTCGATGTTGAAGTTCGCGCCGGTCTCATTTCAGCAATCGCGTCGTTGCAACGCGAGACGCAGATTGCGTGCGTGTTCATTTCGCATGATTTACCGACTGTTCGTGCAGTTGCCACACGCGTAGCCGTAATGCTTGAAGGCCGGATTGTCGAGATCGGTGCGGCAGAGAAAATCTTTGAGCAACCGGATCACGTATATACGCGAAAGTTGCTTTCCGCAGGGGCGGCTGGTTAGTCCGAAAGGTACAAAATATACGTTTGCCGATCCGGTCTACGGCTGCGAGGGTTACACACTCATCCGCTGAACCTTAAGGACAACCTCCGCTATGTCTCGACTAGTACGCGCAGTAGCAGTTGTTGCACTCATCGCAGGAGTAATTGGTGTTGCGCCGACTGGCGTGGGTGCTGCAACTGACTTCTCGTTAGGTCTAGGTCCGGTGGCGACGGGCGTGCGCGCAGGTATTGCATCTCAGACTGTCTTGGTGTTTGTGCATACCGGTGGTCCTACCGGCCCGGCTGTTCCGAACCAAAGGCTTAATTTCGAAGTTACCGGCGGGCCGAGTATCGGTGAAAACGGCCAAGTGATTACGAATGCTGACGGCCTGGCAGTGTTCAGGTATCCAACGAATGCAATCGCGCCCGATGGTGGTACCGACCAAATTACCGCATGGATTGACCTCAACGCGAACATGAAGGCTGACGTTGAGGAGCCGCAGGTGGTCACGCAACTCGTGACATTGCCGAGCGAAAATCAGACTCCCACAGCGAACAACGTCGATGTGACCGTTCCGGGTGGCGTGACAACTTCTATTCCGCTCAACGGCAATGACCCTGACGGTACTTTCGTGTCATTTACAATCGCCACGAAGCCCGAACATGGAAGCGTGCCTGACTTTCTCCTCGGCCCCTTTGTCGATTACACGCCGTCTGCAGGCTTCTCGGGCTCCGACGCCTTCACGT
This sequence comes from Acidimicrobiales bacterium, assembly GCA_038253645.1. Lineage (GTDB taxonomy): Bacteria > Actinomycetota > Acidimicrobiia > Acidimicrobiales > JBBSGY01 > JBBSGY01. The sequence continues at coordinate 4,090 of JBBSGY010000003.1, read as the reverse complement.
TCCGAGTCACCGACGCCAATGGCGCATCCGCAACCGGCAATATTAATGTCCGCGTTCAGTCCGCCACGCAGGTTCCCGGCGGCGCAAAGTGCGACGGCCATGACGCGACGATTGTTGCCAAACCCGGCGAGGAAACGATTTTAGGAACGAGCGGGCCCGATGTGATCGTCGGAAGTGCCGCCGCCGAGCGCATCTACGGTCTTGACGGTGACGACATCATCTGCGGTGGCGGTGGTGAAGACGTTGTGCGTGCCGGCAACGGGAATGACCGAGTTCTGGTCGGTCCGAACTCAGTTGTGTGGGGCGGCGATGGTGACGACTACATCGACATCAGCGGAGCCGGTACTGCGTTTGGTGGCAATGGAAACGACACGATCAAGGTCGGCCGTAATTCAGGCGTGCTCGGCGGCGATGGTGACGATCACCTCTTTTACGGCCAAGGCTCCTTCGTTCTGGCCGGCCCGGGCCAGAACGCCACAGCTCCCCCTTCCCGCGAATAATCGAAGAGTTTCATGCGTCGTCTTGGCCGTGATCGGCCGCAGTCAGACGCAATTCACAGCTGTAAGGACGCAGGAAACGTGGTGGTATCGCGTTAGCGGACTGCGGCGCCGCGGCAGCTGGCGCTACTGCAGTTTGCGCCCGGCCACGCGTTGCCTGCCAGAGCGAGCAACGAAGCGTTTCCGGAGATTGGCATAAGTCGATAACCGCCGCGCATGAGCGGCCCGGCCGGGGCGGTCGAGCCGCCGCCGGTCGAGCCTCCACCTGCACCGGTGCCAGGGTCCGGCGGAACGGGAGTAGGTGACGTAGAACCGCCGCCCCCGGTGCTTCCACCAGTGCCGCGCCCGGCCGAACCGCCGCCCGTCGACGGTGGAGTAGAGCTGCCACCCGATCCTCCGCCAGGAGCTGCTCCGCCGCCTGCGACGGGGGTGTTAGCTGAGGTATAGGTGAAGACTTGCGGCATCGTGAGACTTGTTCCAGGTGCCTGCACAGTCAAGTCGACTGTTCCCGCAATGTGCGGGAGCACCCTGGCCAGAATCGTGCCCGTACCCGCGTAGAGGATCGGAGCTGGTTGCCCACCGAGAAGCACGGTGACGTGCGTAGGGTCGAGGAAGATTCCGCGGATAACCAGCATGGCGCCACCGGCGACGTCTCCCGAGCGTGGCGATACGGTCGTGATTTCCCAGCCGTTCGCTCGAACGGGCTGAGGGTCTGGCGGAGGCGCAGATCCGCTACCGGAAGGCGGCGGGCTGAACCCTCCACCTCCAGTTGAGCCACCGGGTGAGCCCCCACCGGACGAACCTCCACCAACCGGCACGTTGGCGCCTGGTGGCAAGAAGTTGCCGCCTCCGCTTGGAGGCGCAACGCTTCCGCTCGGTGGTTGCGAAATGATGCTGCCGCCCGATCCACCGCCGGGGAATTGAACCGAGCCGCCACTGCCGTTCGACGGAGGATTGAAGCCGCCACTGCCGACACCGCCGTTCGACGGTGGCAAGAAGTTGCCGCCTCCGCTTGGAGGCGAACCAATTGAGCCGCCACCCCCGGTCGAGCCCCCCGAATTGTCCGGCGCTCCGCCGCCCACTTGGCCGCCGCCGGAGACGTTGTCAGGCGCCGGCGCAATAGCGAAGAACACGACCGAGCCGTTTCCAAGGAGCGTGCCGTCCGCCTTGGCCGGTTGCAGCATGACCGCGTAATTTCCGGCAGGCATCGCGAGGTTCAGCCCGACAGTTGTCGGAGCGGACAGGCTGACGCCCTCGAGCATCGCCGAGCCGTTTTCATCGGTCGGAACGCCCCACTGGTTGCCGCCGACCATCACACCGATGCCCATGCCGGCAACTGCGTAGACGCCACCGCTGTCACTAGTGATGACCGTTGCCTTGAGTTGCGTGGTCTGAGAAGCGACCGTGTTGTCTCCGGCGGTGATGTTTGCATACATCGTCCACGGTGAATCCGCAGTCGCAATGTGGTCGAGCCCGGTGTATTCGACGTTGAAGGCATCTGCTCCGGCGCCGACCGCAGTTGCCGCGTTGATGCGTCCATCGCTGGCGGACATTCCGGTGAGCGCAGGGACGCGGTCAACCGTGTCCTTCATGCGTTGTTTAAGTTGGGCTGCGGTGAGTGACGGTTTCGAAGACGCAACCAGCGCTACTGCACCTGCGACGCATGGCGAGGCCATTGACGTACCCGACATGAGCCCGTATGAGTTTCCCGGCATTGTCGAGTTGATGAACCACCCTGGACCGAACACGTCAACTGTGCGTCCGTAGTTCGAAAAGCTCGCCGCGCCGTCGGAATTGGTGGACGCGCCGACTGTCAGAACGTTGTCGTACGACGCGCTGAACGAAGCCGGCCACGATTGTTGGTTGTCGATGTTGACTCCGCTGTTACCTGCTGCGACAACATAGAGAACACCGTGGTCGTGCGCGTAACTCACTGCTTGTTCCATCGGCCATGCGGCACCACGTGGCGTCCCCGGCGATGTTCCCCAAGAACCATTGATGATCTTTGCGCCGTTGTCTACTGCGTAGATCGTCGCTCCCACGATCGCGCTCGTCGAAAGATTTCTTCCGCTGGAAATCTTGACAGGCATGATGCGCGCATCTGGTGCCATGCCGACAAGACCGGTGTTGTTGTCACCAGTCGCACCGATGATTCCGGCTACATGTGTGCCGTGAGATCCGAAACTGCCGCCGCCGTCAGGCATTGGGTCGTTGTCATTGTTCGCGGCATCCCATCCATTGCAGTCGTCAATGTAACCGTTGTGGTCGTTGTCGACGCCGTCACCACAAATCTCATGTGTGTTGTGCCAGATGTTCGCCGCGAGATCGGGGTGGTTGTAGTCGACACCGCTGTCGACATCGGCGACGATTACACCTGAGCCCGTCGCGCGCGACCAGGCTTGAGGTGCACGAGTGTCGGCGCCGACGGTTCCACCGTAACCACCGGCTTGTGACGACGCTCCTGTGTTCTTGTGCATCCACTGCGATGAGAATGACGGGTCGTTCGGGGTACCGGTTGCGACATTCGTCATCTCGAGTAGTAAGTCATCGTCAACACGCGAGATTTCGCTGCGATTCTCGAAGGCGTCCTTGTGAAGGGGCGTCGCTATTGAGACAAGGCCCCCACCGAGCCCTTTTGCCTCTTTGACATCAGGCCAGGCACTGACGGATATTGCGAGTTGTTCGGATGCCTCTCGTCCACCTGCGCCGGTCAATAGTTTCGCCGGCGCGTCTTCGGCCGAAGCCACTTCCGTGCCGATTGGGACGAGCCGCCCGTCGGCGAGCAGCGCAACGGCCTTGCCGTCGGGGGAATGAGTGAGAACCGCTCCGGGTGGCAGTTCGTCGAGCTTCGAAACAGTGACTTTCTTCGGCAGAACCGACGATGGCGTGAGAATGAAGTGGTTGAGTCCGTCAGGCCATACGAGGGAAGACTTCGCCAGCTCCGGCTTCGATGGTTGCGCTGCCGCCAAAGGCGCGATGAACAGGCCTGCCAAAACCATTGCGAGTGCCAACATCGCAGCCAGCGATGTATGACTCCGCGCGATCAGCTTTGCCCTTGCGGCCAATGCACTTGCCTTTCTGCGAATGTCTCCACTCAGGGCGTCGACCGATCTCGCAAAAAGCTTGAGTTAGGTAAAGCCGGTCCAAGAAACTGCCGAAGGCGTATGAGGACGAGCTTGCGTTTGATGCGTCGTTACAGACGCGATTCGAGCGTGCGAGACGCCGATCACGGCTGAGAAGACGCACGAAACGTCGCAGTGACTGCGTTATGAGTGCGACGATTGAAGTCATGTCGACCTGGACCATTCCGCAAGCGTTCGCGGCGCGCCGAGAGTCAGTCTCGGGCGATGCGGGCAAACAGTGGATCGAGTCGTTGCCGGCCACGGTTGAATCGCTGCAAGCGTGCTGGGGGCTCTCCGTCGATGGTGAGCCGATGCACGGCGAAAAGGGCCTTGTGCTGCCGGTCACACGCGACAGTGAGCAGCTTGTGCTGAAAGTCTCCTGGCAAGACCCCTCGACGGTGGGCGAAGCGGCCGCTCTTCGGATTTGGCAAGGCAACGGGGCGGTGAAGCTCTACGAGCACGACGATGAGC
>JBBSGY010000002.1:0-22886 GCA_038253645.1 Acidimicrobiales bacterium | reverse complement strand
CAGCGTTTCGTCATCGATTTCGTCAATTTCCTCGGCACCGTCGTCTTGCGGCAGTTCGCCTTCTTCCAAGACATCATCCAGAGCGATCGCTGAAATCACCGAGAACTGCGAAACTCGATCATCGTCGTTAATCAATTTGTCGAGCTCCGACGGTTCGACGGCATCACTGTCTCGCTCCGCCGTTGCCTTGTGCAAACTGTGACGGCGTTGTTGTGCAATTTGTGCAGCCTTCAAACGCAGTCGCGGATCATCCGGCAAATAGAGGTACGCCGACTGTTTACCGATTCCTCGGGTATAACGAACAAGTCGGCCGATAGCCTGACGGAAGAACAGTTCCGTAACGGTGTTTGTCGCAAACACTCCAAGACGCAAGCGCGGAATGTCAACACCTTCGGAAACCATTCGCACCGCGACGATCCACTCGTCGGTTCCTGCTGTAAACCGAGCAATACGTCGCGACGCAGTCGGGTCGTCCGATGTTGCGACGACCACACGCGCGTGGTGGCGCCGTTCGAGCATCTCCGCGATATCGCGTGCGTGCTCTTGGTCCATTGCGATCACAAGGCCCGCAGCAGCAGGGTGAGTTTGGCGAATCTGTGTCAGGTGCTTGTGCGCACGAGACAAAACGGCCGGTAACCACTGACCTTCCAACGACAACGCCGTGCGCAAACGCTGGCCCGTGCGCGCAACGTCGAGCTCGTCTTCGAAGCTGTGTGAATGAAATTGCCCATCCGGCGCGGTCCACTCCATGTGCCCATCAATGCGGGGGAAATGAATCGGGCGGACAACTCGACCGTCGGAAAGAGCGTCGCCGTAGCCATACTCGAAGTCGGGCTGCGCTTCCTCATAGTCGTAGTGCACGAATGGAATTGCTTGTGTGTCCGACCGAAACGGTGTGCCTGACAGCGAAAGACGGCGCCCGGCGCCCGCAAAAGCAAGGGCGATACCATCTCCCCACGCACGCTCATCGCCGGCGTGGTGTACCTCGTCGAATACAACAAATGAGTCACTCGACAACGTCGCGAGCATTGCAGCACTGGACGCGACTTGTTGATACGTCGTGACAATGCCGTGCATGTCTGCGGGCAACCGGCCTGCGGAGCTGCTCCACTCCGGGTCGAGATGCAAGTCGAACGCAAGCGCTGCGCGCGCCCACTGATGCTTGAGGTGCTGCGTCGGTACGACGACAACGACCCGCGCGTGTGACATCTGCGCAAGGTGATGGCGCGCCGCAGTAAGCGCGAACGTCGTTTTGCCTGCTCCTGGTGTGGCGACGGCGAGAAAATCAGGTCGCTCGTGACTAAGGAGCCGGTCAAGAGCCGTTTTTTGCCAACTACGAAGACGTACAGATCGCGCCACTACTGCAGGCGCTCCCAAGGTCTAGACACGCCGCCATTCTGCCCTATCGACAGGCTTGTAATGCCAACCTCGCTGTGGACTAAGCCTCTCTGTGATCAAGTCTTTGCGATTGTCTCGATCTGCGAACGCGTTGCGGATCGAGCATCGCTGATACGAGCAGTCTGCGAAGATCCCCAGACACGTAGCTCGGCGAGGTTCTGTGAGCGCGACTTCTGCCACTCGGTCATGCGATCGCCACCAGGGCCACCAATGTTTTGACGGCGCTGCACCGCCTGACGAGGGTCAAGTGCAGCGGACAGCTCCTCAGGCGTTAGGTCGACCGAGTAGCCGTCGGGCGTGTGCTTGCGCAGAGCCTCAACGTCGATGTCTTTGAGCTTGATCTTGGCTGCAATCGCATCTTTCGTTGCGTTACCGACAATGCCGTGCACGATTCGGAACGGAATCCGGCATCGTTGCGCCACGAATTCAGCGAGATCGGTAGCCATGCAGTAGTTGCCTTCGACGGCAGCCAGCATGCGCTCTTCGTCGAACTCGATGCTCACCACAACAGTCGTCAGCTGGCTTACAGCCATTTGCGCCATCGCAGTGCCACGGATGATCGGACCCTTCGTGTCGCGACTGTCGCGGTTGTAGCCCATCGGAAGTGCCTTGAGGAGTTCGAGACAATGGAACAGGTACGAGTGAACCTCACTGACCTGGGCGCGCAGCAGCTCCAGAACATCCGGATTCTTCTTCTGCGGCATGATCGAACTGCCGGTCAGCTTGCCCATGCGTTCGGCGACTTTCTCGCTGAGATTGGCGTAGCCGTATTCAAAAGTAGTGAACAACATGCCGTCGGCCGCCATTTTCGAGATGTGCGTTGTAAGGAACGAAAGCGCGGCCAGAAAGTCTGTATCGCTCTCGCCTCGGTTGCTGATGACCTGCATCGGAATCTCATCAACAGAATCGAAGGCCAGCGCTTCTTGGGTCATCTCACGATCAAGCGGCCACGACGTCCCGTATGACTCGGCTGCGCCAAGCGGGGAGGTGTTGTGACGAACCCACGTGTCTCGCATGCGTTCGAGGTCGCGCAGGAACATGTCTGCGTATGCACCGAACCACTGCCCGACTGTCGTCGGCCGCGCGGGTTGCATGTGAGTGTAGCCCGGCATCACCGTATCGACACTGTCTTCCACGCGAACGATGAGCGCTTCGATGAGCACAGCGGCTTCGTTGAAAATCTCGAGAATGCGGTCACGAACGAAGAGCTTCTGTGCCGTCAACACTTGATCGTTACGTGAACGCCCGGTGTGTACCGAGTAGCCCGCGTCGGGACCGGCAGCATCGACAACCATCTTCTCGAGCGTCAACTGAGCTCCGAAGTTCGGATCTATCTCGAAGTTGCCTTTACGCGCTTCGTCTTCGATGTTCGCGAGCGCGATCAGCGTAGCCTTTGCGTAGTCGTCAGAAATGATGCCCTGTTTTCGCAACATGAGTACGTGAACCTGCGTGGCCCAACAGTCGTACTCCGCGATTGCTCCGTCAAATGCCCGCTGGTCAGGCGACACAAGCCATTTGTCGACGCTGGTACTCAATTGGTTTCATCGCCTGCGACAGCCGAGATCATTCCCGGCAACGAGTGCATGTATGCAAACGAACGTGCATCTTGACCGGTCCACAGTGAAGAGCTGTGACCATAAGTCGAGCCGAGTTTGCTCGCACTCGCAAGCATGCTGAACGGGCTCCGAACACCAACGGGAACAACGTTGCCCTTCTTGAGTACAACGCGAACATCACCGGTTACCCGACCTTGTGTGCTGTCGATGAACGCTTCGAGGTCACGCATCAACGGGTCGTGATAGCGCGCTTCGTGAAGCAGGTCGCCGTATTGCGTGCCGAGCGTGCTTTTGACAGTTTGCTGACTGTTGGTCAGAACAAGTCGCTCGAGTTCGCTGTGTGCAGCAATGAGAATCAGCACGCCGGCAGCTTCAAAACCGAATCGAGCCATCGTGCCCATTGTCGTCTGGCCTGTGTGAACGCTGCGGCCTATCCCATGTTCCGCTCCCAGCGAGTTGAGCGCCGCGAGAATTGCGTAGTTCGGGCTTCCATCGCCCGGCTTGATCGGCGTGCCGCCGGGAATGTCCAACGCTACAGGCAAGCCCCTTTCAAACGAAACCGTAATCTCACAACCCTCAGCAGGCGCGTCGTCGATCGACTTGCTGAACCAGGCCTCTTCGGGCAAGTAATCCCACGACCCGTACGTTTCCTGACCACCGATCGTCGTGCCGAGCAGTCCATGATTGAACGAGTAAGTGGACGTCTTTTCAGGCACGTCGAAGCCGCGTTCCAGCAGGTAATCGCGTTCGCCTTCCCGCTTCAGGTTGCCATCGCGAATCGGCGTGATTATCTCGATGTTCGGAGCAAGCGTGTGAATTACCGTGTCAAAGCGGATGTGGTCATTTCCCGCGCCGGTCGAGCCGTGCGCAATCGCACTTGCCCCCCGATCCAGAGCAATCTTGGTAACTTCCTCCGCGTGCAACATGCGCTCTGCGCCGACGCAGGACGGATATACACCGTTACGCAAATAGTTCGCCTTCAATACCCACGAGCCAAAGCGGTCATATAGAGCGCTTCGCCCGTCAACCACAATGTGTTCTTTCGCGCCAAGGCTCTCCGCTCGGGCGCGCACGTCTTCTGACTTCTCAACCAGTAGCCCGCCGGTATCGACAAGAACGGTGACGACACTCCAACCTTGCTCGCGAAACATCGCGACGCAATACGACGTATCCAGTCCCCCGGAAAAGGCAAGAACGACTTCTTTCTGAGACACGTGTGATTACTCCTGTGAGCGAGGTGTGGTTTCGTAAATCGGGACTAGTTGCTCGGTACCACGTTCGACAAGACCCGGCGGCAGTACGTAATACGCTCGGTCGCCGTTTTCGATCGCCTTCTGCATCTCGCCCTGCTTCGTCGAGTCATATGCTTCGAGCAAGAACGTCGGCTCCGGCGACCCGAGATTCGGAGCATTTTCGCCCAGATTCATCTCGTACACAAATGAATATAGCGATGTATGTACATCCAGTTGTGCAGTACGAACTCGCAATGGTCCGAACTTTGTGTGTATTCGCAGCGATGAGTTGTCATACTGCGTCACGCCGTCGAGAAACTCCACTTGGTAGGCAGCCATTGCAAGTTGTTTCGCCAATACACCAAGGCCGAAGCCGGGAAGCACGGAAAACAGTGACCAGCCGACCCAGCGTCCAGGCACCGGCGTCGCGGCGCCGCAGTAGGCGGCTACCGGGACTGGGCCGTCGAATTCCAGCGAGTTGACATCTCCGTGCATTGTCTCGATGGTCCGCTTCAAATCGCGTGGACAGTCCTTTGCTTCAGCAATCGACATCAAATGGTCGAGCGAGGTGGTGATGATCACAATCGCAGAGGGCAACAGGGCGAGGTCGACCATGACCCAATGTGGCATGGCCATTCCGCGCGAGCCGAAAGCCAGTCCATCGAAGAGGTTGTAAAGCCTGAGAAAGTGATTGACGTTCCACGGTTTCTCGGCCGTCTTCGTCACGTCGACCAGTTCGAGGTCGATTCCAAGCGGCGATTTATTTATGTGCGGGAAGATCAGCTCGTTTGAAGCAAGGAAGAATTCGAAACCTTCGCTCCGCAAACGCTCAGCCTGGCCCCGAAGATCGTCGACGTTCAAAAAGATCTCCTTCAAAGCACAGTTATGCGTATTCTTGCATAAGTAATCAGGGCCTCTTGACCGGCGCCATCGAGAGGAGCAAGCGCTTCTCGCCCAGCCCCGGAAATCGGACCAACGCCTCCGCATCCTCGCCTTGACCGCCGACCTCGAGAACGACGCCTTCTCCCCATTTTGCATGCACGATGTCTTCGCCGGCTTTGAGGCCGAGTGCTGCTGCACCAGTCGCCCTCTGGGCGCCAGAGGCGCCGGACTTCTCGTCAAATGCGCTTCGACCCCTCCCCCGACGCATTGCGGATTCGACCATGTGGGTTCGCACTCCACCGATACCGCCGCTCTGCCAACGAGTGCCTTTGGTTTGACCCTCAGCGCGCTTGGTGAGTTCTTCGGGAATCTCTTCGAGAAACCGGCTCGGCGGGTTGTACTGCGTATTACCCCAGAGCGAACGACTCCAGGCGTGCGTGAGATAAAGCCGCTCGCGGGCACGTGTGATGCCGACGTAAGCAAGGCGGCGCTCCTCTTCCAGCTCCTCGGGTTCGCCGAGAGAACGCAGGTGCGGAAAGACACCGTCTTCCATGCCGACCATGAACACAACGGGAAACTCGAGACCCTTTGCGGTGTGCAACGTCATCAATACGACTTCGGAAATATCGCCGCCGAGCTGGTCGCTATCGGCAACAAGGCTCACCGATTCGAGAAATGTTTCAACCTCGTCGAACTCCTGCGCGTTGCCGACAAGCTCCTGAATGTTCTCCAAACGCCCGGCAGCTTCGAGAGAACGCTCTGCTTCGAGTTCGACGCCGTAACCGCTGCGATCAATAATCGCCTCGAGTAGCTCTGACGGCGACAAACGAGTGGCCCGTGTGCCCCGCGGCCAGAGATCGTCGATCAGTGTCAGCAACTGCCCGATTCCGGTGAGCGCTTTACCTGTTACGCCCGCTTCACTCGCGTGCCGTAACGCGTCGCCGAACGAGACTCGGTTCTCGCGCGCGAATGCATCAATCTTTTCGAGGCTGGCGTCGCCGACACCACGTTTGGGCGTGTTCGCGATTCTGCGCAGCGACACCTCGTCATCAGGGTTGAGCATTGCGCGTACGTACGCAAGCATGTCTTTGATCTCGCGACGGTCATAGAAGCGAGTTCCTCCGACGACCTTATATGGCACGCCGGCACGCGCCAGCTGTTCTTCGACAACGCGACTCTGTGCGTTTGCTCGATAGAACACCGCCATTTCTGCCCAGCGATACTGCTCATGCTCATGTAAGCGAGTCATTTCGCGCACTGCCCAACGCGCTTCGTCATGCTCGTCTTCGGCTTGATAGCGCTCGATCAACTCGCCGCCGGCTTGCTCGGTAAACAGAATCTTCGGCCGGCGATTTTCGTTATTCGAAATAACGGCATTCGCGGCATCGAGAATCTTTTGCGTCGAGCGGTAGTTCTGCTCCAACACAATCACAGTTGTTTCATCGAACGCATTCTCGAAGTCCATAATGTTGCGCATGTCAGCGCCACGAAACCTGAAGATCGACTGGTTGTCATCTCCGACAACACAGACGTTTCTGTGCCCGGAGGCGAGCGAAATAATCAGCTCGTTCTGTGCCTTATTGGTGTCCTGATACTCATCAACCAGAATGTGCTCGAAACGGCGACGATAACTATCAAGCGCGTCGGGATGCTTCCTAAACAGTTCAACTGCTTTCACCAGCAGGTCGTCGAAATCCATTGCGTTCGCATCGAGCAAGCGTTTTTGGTACTCCGCATAAACGTCACCGATGCGACGCTCGAACGCCCCCTGCGCGATGGCCTGATATTGCCCGACATCGATCAAGTCGTTTTTTGCGGCGCTTATGGTTGCATGCACAGTGCGCGGCGGAAACTTCTTGGTGTCGATATTGAGGTCGCGCAGGATATAGCCGGTCAGACGCACGGTGTCCGACTGGTCATAAATTGTGAAGCCGTTCTTGTAACCGAGCCGCGTGGCGTCGCGTCGCAGAATTCGCACGCATGCCGAGTGAAACGTCGACACCCACATATCTTTCGCCACCGGGCCGACCAGAGCGCCGACTCGGTGCTTCATCTCCTCGGCGGCCTTGTTGGTGAAGGTGATAGCGAGCACTCCAAAGGGAGAAACACCCAATTCGCGAATCAAATATGCAATTCGGTGCGTGAGTACCCGCGTTTTGCCGGAACCGGCACCGGCGATGATGAGCAATGGGCCACCTGTATGCATGACGGCTTCACGCTGAACTGGGTTGAGCCCGGATAGGTCGAGAGGGGGAGTCTGTGCTGCAGGGTTTGACACGGCTCGTCGAGACTACCGGCCACCTGAGACAGACTGTGCCCTATGATGGCACGAATCGAAGTCAAGACCTCCGACGTAGCAATGACTCTGCACATCGCCAGACCGGGTGCCGATATACGCGGCGGAGTCGTGGTTGTTCAAGAAGCGTTCGGCGTGACGTCCTATATCGAGAGCATCTGCGACCGGCTCACGACGGAAGGCCGGCTCGCGGTTGCCCCGGCACTTTTTCACCGGCAAGGCTCACCCGTTCTCTCCTACGACGACTTCAAAAGCGCAATGCCACTGGTAAAGACACTCGGAGCCGCGTAATGCAACTCACTGTGCTGGGTTGCGATGGATCTTGGCCTGGTCCCGGCGGCGCATGCTCCAGCTACTTATTGCAAACGCCGACAGCCGCCGTACTCGTCGACATGGGAACCGGTTCGCTTGCGAACCTGCAACAGCACATGGCTCCCCGCGATCTAGATGCAGTCATCCTCAGCCACGAGCATCCTGACCACTGCTCAGACATCCACTCGCTCGATGTCTTGTTGAACAAAGGTCCCGAACGGCGCTCCGGGCTGCCGGTTTACGCGTCGTCCGGAATCTATGAGCAAACGTTTCCGCGTTGGGATTCCGGCTCGAAGTTTCAATGGACTGTTATCGAAAACGCTGACGAACTTGAGATCGGTGATCTTTACTTCACGTTTTCGCGCACGGTGCATCCGCCCGTGACACATGCGCTCCGCGTGGATCATGGCGACCGCACACTCGTCTATACCGCCGACACCGACGACACCTGGTCTATGAAGTCACTCGGCAACAATATCGACCTCGCGCTATGCGAAGCAGCGACGCTCGCGAACAAGGAGGCTCCAGGGCATATGAACAGCATTCAAGCTGCGCAACTCGCGTTGGACGCCGGCGCATCGAGCCTTATGCTCACGCACATTCGCCCCGGTTACGACCACGAACTAATGCGCAAAGAAGCCGAATTGGTCTTCGGTGGCGAAGTGCTGCTGGCTGAAACGGGAGTCAGCTACGAGATCTGAACTCCAGCGATTAGTCCGCCGGTCAGCGGCATTGGCGCCGTCGTTGCGCGACCAAACAAGAAGTCGCACTGCAAGAACATAATGCGCGTCAGCCGGCGCGGTCCAACCAGTGGTCGACTGTTTGGCGAATCTTTGCGCGTGCGATTGGTGGCATGCCGGTGAACACTTTGCCGTCCGGCCTTATAAATCTCAGTGCGCCATAGACGCTTCCTTCGATTCGCCAACCTCTCTCGTGAACGAAGAGATGATGTGTGTCGCACAGGATAATTCCGTTGTCTTCGTCACTTCTACCGCCGTTTTGCCATTCTTTGACGTGATGTCCATGTAGCCAGCGTCTTCGATGACACCCCGGGAAACGGCAACCCTGGTCTCGGCCCATCATTGCTGTGAGCACTTTTGGCGGAAACAGCCTTGTTGCTCTTCCCGAACCAATCGTTTTGCCATCTTCCGTGATTGCAAGTTCCACGCTTGCCGAACAGAGGATCCGTCGCACGGACTCCTGACCGAGAACGCCTGTGAAGTCGATGTCTGCAGTTCCAACCAGGCCGGCCAGGAACTCGACATCGGCGTTTACGACGACTGCTGTTTTTGCAACCAGGGACTCTTGTACGAGTCCTGTCGAGCAGATCTCGACCAATGCATCAGCATTCAGCTTCTCGACGGGCAGATAGTTGCCGGACTCGTCAGGACCCACTTCATTGCCGATCTCTTCGATCATCTTTCTCACTGTGACAAAGCCTTCGATCGGCAATAGGCCCTCGATTCGCCCTGTTAGCCCATCTCTCGACGGAATCAGTTTCAAATGCCTTTTCTCATGAGCACCGAGCGCGTCTTTCGGGGGCACCTCTCTTGCCCGGCGGGCCAGGCGCCGAAGTTGGCGCATATTCATGGCCGGGCACTCATTTGCGAACTGCTCGTCTGTTTCGGCAGTGGCGAACTGGCAGACGAGAACCAATTTGTCCCAAGACAGTGCTCCTGATTCGAACGCGCCGAGAACAAAAGGCAGCGATGCTGTCGCAACAGCAACTCGCTCGATGTCTGCAGCATTGAAATGTGCGATACCAAGGCGCATGCAGAGCCATGAAGCAACAGATCGACAGCCGTCATCAGCAAGTTCGGCGCGGCCAACGAGGGACCGGGTCATGGCCAGCAACTCAACGCGTGCCAAGCGCTCTAACGCAACCACCTGCTCGATTCCATCGGCAATCTCGTCAAACGACAATTCGTCGTACTTAGGCATTTCAGATACTGCAACCACGTCGACACAGCATACGAAGAGGGTGAGACATTTAAGTTTTGAAACGGAGCGTGCACGGCATGAAGCTCGCTCGAATTGAATTTTGTCTCCGACAGATGTAACTTCGCCTCGCTTTCTCCTTTTGAGTGACCAGGAGAGTCACTCCGCAAATCACGCGAATATGGAGACAACACGAAATGAAATTGCTTATTGCGACGCGCCCCCAAGATGACGGCTCGTTCGACGCGGACGAGGGTGAACTCGTCGTACCAGAGTCGTGTACGGATTGCGTGAATGAGCTGGGCGCGGTGTTTCGCGGACTAGAGAGTGAAGGCCACGCGTTGACGGCACAGGTAGTCAACCGGGGAGAAGTAGACCTCAAAGCGTTCGTTTTGCGAGCGGCTGGGAGTTATGAAAGCCATAGGGGAATCTTGCGGCTCGCCGATGACGAGACCGAAATGCGACTAGTGGCCCGCGAGTTGTGCAGGATGATCGAACGAGCGCAAGAGCTGTCAGCCGGAAGTCTCGTTCGTCGTGATGGGCTCAAGCTTCGAGTAATCGACCTGAAAAAGGTGCCCTAGTGAAGATTCTTGTTGCCACCAACGCTGGGCAGGGTCGCCGACACGCCGACTTGTTCGAGGCAATCGAAGGAGAAATGGTTGTGCTCGAACTTTGTTCGGACAGCTGCGGCCCGAGGTTTGCAACATTTCGCGGCGTTGAATCGGGTCGATCGACAACGACTGCATTGCTGGTAGACCGTCCTGAATTCAGGCTCTCTGATCTTCTGAAACTCATCGAACTCGACCATGCAAAACATTTTGGGCTGAAAGACTTGTCCGAGATGGAGGACTTTCACTGCACGCTTATCCGGGAGACAATTGCGTTTCAGTGTTCGTTGAACAGTCTTGAACCGGGTTACATCGTTCGCCGCAAAGGTCTCGAGATCACCGCAAAGAAGCTGCTTAGGGCCGGCTAGTCCGGGTGCGTTCCAACGAGGTGCAAAAATGCAGCTAGCGTCGTCGAAGCGCGAACAACGTTATCCAGGGGACCTGCTGTAGCTACTTCAGGTCGTCGAGTTCCAGCAGCGGGTAGATGTCGTAGGCGATCTCTTCATACGGATGCACCTTGCGAACCGCCACAAGTAGCTCGTGCACATGCTCCGCAGGACAGGTCACCTCGATGCGTTCTTCTTCGATCGTATCGAAGATGCCTGGCTCACCAATAAACGGATTCGCATCAGCAGTTGGTAGACAGCGACCTTGGCCGCGACTCGAAAAACTGCAATGCTCGTAGTTGCCGATCACGCCCGCGCCGACATTGCCAATTGCTTCACGCACCACGTCGGCCTGCGCTAGTGGAACGTTGACCACAAATTTGACTTTCAAGAAACTACTACTCCCACTCGATTGTGCCTGGTGGCTTGGAAGTGATGTCGAGTGCAACTCGATTTACGCCCGGAACCTCATTGATGATTCGCGACGACATGCGTTGCAGCACGTCATAAGGAATGCGCGCCCAGTCGGCAGTCATGACATCTTCACTGGTGACTGCACGCACGATGATCGGATATGCATATGTGCGCTCGTCGCCCATGACACCGACGCTCTTGATTGCCGGCAACACCGCGAAGCTCTGGAAGATCTCGCGGTACAGGCCTGCTCGACGGATTTCTTCGACGACGATTGCGTCAGCTTCCTGCAGGATATGCACGCGCTCGGCGGTGACCTCACCGATGATGCGAACGCCGAGACCCGGACCGGGAAATGGCTGCCGCCAAACTATTTCATCCGGCAGGCCGAGCTCGGTACCGAGTGCGCGCACCTCGTCCTTGAACAAAGAGCGCAACGGTTCGATTAGCGCGAACTTCATATCTTCAGGGAGGCCACCGACGTTGTGATGCGACTTGATGTTCGACGCATTCTCAGAGTGGCCCGACTCGACAACATCGGGGTAAAGCGTTCCTTGCACAAGGTAGGGAACGTCTTGCAAGTCTGAAGCGGCCTCTTCAAAGACGCGTATGAACGTCTCGCCGATGATCTTGCGCTTGCGCTCAGGGTCTTCGACGCCGATGAGTGTTTCAAGAAATCGATCGGCAGCTTTCACATGAACGAGCTCGACTTCGAACTCCTCGCGGAAAGTGCGTTCGACTTGCTCACCCTCGTTCTTACGCATGAGACCGGTGTCAACGAAGACGCAAGTGAGTTGGTGGCCAATTGCCTTTGCAACCAGTGCTGCGGCAACGGCAGAGTCGACGCCGCCGGACAAACCGCAGATGACCTTCTTGTCGCCGACCAGAGCGCGAATCTCGTTCACTTCGGTTTCGATAACCGACGTCATTGTCCAAGTCGGGCGACATTCACAGGCGTCGAACAGAAACGTCTTGAAAAGTTCTTGGCCCTGGTCGGTATGGAACACCTCCGGGTGGAACTGCACACCGAAGATTCGAAGGTTACGATTTTCAAGCGCCGCAATCGGAATGCCCGTTGTCTTAGCTGTTGCGATAAAGCCGTCCGGGACCGTTGCGATCGAGTCGAAGTGGCTCATCCAAACGTTTTGCTGAACCGGTAGCGCCTTGAACAATCCGCTCTGATCGATAACTTCCAGATCAGCACGCCCGTATTCAGCTTCGCCCGTATTTGCGACACTCCCGCCGAGTTGTTGGGCAATGAGCTGCGCGCCGTAGCAAATGCCGAATACGGGAACTCCTGATTTGTAAATCTCAGCATCAAGAGAAGGAGCGCCTTCAACATGAACGGATGCAGGGCCGCCTGAAAGGATGATTCCCTTGGGCTTGCGCGCGATGATTTCCGCAGCAGTAATGGTATGCGGAACAATCTCGCTGTAAACACGCGCTTCACGAACGCGGCGCGCAATCAATTGTGCGAACTGCGCTCCGAAATCAACTACAAGAACCGTATCGAACTCGTCGGCAGGGTTCACTAGTGCATCCCCACTTTTTGGGTTCTCTGATACGACTTGCCTTCGGTCTGCAGCGATGGCGCGATCATTACCTCTGCTTTTTGGAAATCTTTGAGCGACTCGTAACCGCACGTTGCCATCGACGTGCGCAGTGCGCCGAACAAGTTCATGCGGCCGTCGTTTTCATGTGCCGGGCCGACGAGAATTTCTTCGAGCGTTCCGCGCGTCGCTGTTTGTACGCGCGCTCCACGCGGCAACGTCGGGTGAAACGTCGCCATTCCCCAGTGGTATCCACGGCCGGGGGCTTCTGAAGCCGCAGCAAGTGGTGAACCGATCATCACTGCATCAGCGCCACAAACAATCGCCTTCGCAATGTCACCGCCGTTGCTCATGCCACCGTCCGCAATCACGTGCACGTAGACACCGGTCTCATCGAGGTGCCGCATGCGCGCACCACGAGCGTCGGCGACTGCGGTTGCCTGTGGAACGCCAAGACCGAGAACGCCGCGCGTTGTGCAAGCTTCGCCAGGACCGACACCGACGAGTACACCGACGGCACCGGTGCGCATGAGGTGAAGCGCAGCTTGATAGCTGGCACAGCCGCCGACAATCGTAGGGATGTCGAACTCGCGAATGAATCGCTTCAAGTTGAGCGGTTCCGAAGTCTTCGACACATGCTCGGCGGAAACGACTGTTCCCTGAATCACAAAGAGGTCGAGTTCGGCGTCGCCGATGTATTTGGCCAGCCGTGCGACGCGCTGCGGAGTAAGTGATGCAGCAGTAACGACCCCGGCGTTGCGGATTTCACGAATGCGCTCGGTAACCAGCGACTCTTTGATCGGCTCTTGATAGATCTCCTGCATGCGGGCAGTCGCCGCACCGGCTTCGAGATGTGAGATCTCTTCGAACAGAGGCTCGGGGTCTTCATAGCGGGTCCAGAGGCCTTCGAGGTTGAGGACCCCGACCCCACCGAGACGACCGATCTCAATTGCCGTTTTCGGGCTGATCACTCCATCCATTGCCGCACCGAGCACAGGGAGCTGAAAAGTGTACGCGTCGATCTCCCAGGTGATATCCACGTCTTGCGGATCTCTGGTGCGCCTGCTCGGCACGATCGCGACGTCATCGAATCCGTACGCTCGGCGGCCGGACTTGCCGATGCCAATCTCGATTTCCGCCACTATTCAGCCTCCAACTGCCATGACCTGGGAATACCTCCACTTTACAACCGGTCCGCGAATTGAATTGCGCCGGGTCGTGTTCACGCCGACGATGGACATCCGTTGGCGGCGGATGGGCATCCGCGGGCGTGATTGGAGACGCCACGAGAGTAACTACGATCTCACGATGGCCCGCCAGTCCCCCCTCGACGCAGCGCACAAATCACTCGGCGCGAAACTCGTCGATTTCGGCGGCTGGAACATGCCGCTCAACTATCCGTCCGGCACTACTGCCGAGCATCACGCGTGTCGCACATCCGCCGTTGCGTTCGACGTAAGTCACCTCGGCACAATGCGCATGGATGGTGACGATGTTGTCGAACGCGTTCAGCGGGCGCTCACGAACGATCTCAACAAGATCACGCCGGGCCGTGCGCAATATTCGCATTTGCTCGACGATGAGGGCTCGGTCGTCGATGACATCATTGTGTGGTGGGTTTCGCCGACACGGCTCGATGTGATGCCCAACGCGTCCAACACGACCCGTGTCGTCAACGCACTCGGCGGAACTGATGTCACGTCATCTCGGGCAATTATCGCAGTGCAGGGCCCCGAAGCGCGTGAGCGGGTTCGCAAGGTTCATTCTGACCTCGCCGAGGTTCCACACTTCGGCGTACAGCAAATCACGTGGCGCGACGCTGACGTCGTCGTTGCCGGAACGGGCTATACGGGTGAAGATGGCATCGAGCTGGCCGTGCCCACCGAGGTTGCAGAAACCATGTGGCAGGAGCTGCTTGATGCGGGCGTAGTCCCGGCCGGCCTGGGTGCGCGCGACACGCTGCGGCTCGAAGCCGGGTTACCGCTTCACGGGCACGAGCTAGGCCCCGGAATCACGCCGCTACAAGCGGGCCTCAACTGGGTCGTTTCATGGGACAAGGGTCCGTTCATCGGACGCGAGGCCCTCCTTGCAGAGCGCGAGCGCGGCATCTCGCGCCGGTTACGCGGCTTTGTCGCTGAGGGTCGCCGTCCGCTGCGCGAAGGTTGCGGCGTGATCATCGACGGTGCGCAAGTAGGCACGCTGACCAGCGGTAACATTTCTCAAGTTCTTGGCCACGGCATCGGTATGGGTTTCGTTCCTCCCGAAGTCAAGCCCGGCGCGCAACTTCAAATCGACGTGCGCGGCACCCTCATGAATGCCGAGGTTGTGAAACCACCTTTCGTCAACACCAATCGCCACAACAAGACACCGGAGTAACGAATGGCGCTTTTGTCTGGTCGGCCCACCGCGGGTTTCGTGCCACACACGGACATCGAGATCGCAACGATGCTCGAATTTCTCGGGCTCGAATCGTTGGAGAGTCTTTTCGAAACCGTGCCGAAAGCGATTCGCCTCGCCGGCGGATTAGACATGGCCGACGGCCTGAGTGAGTTCGACACAATGGCGGAAATGCAACGGTTAGCTGGTGCAAACTGCAGCGAGTTGATCTGCTTCGCAGGAGCCGGTTCATACGACCATGACATTCCCGCTGCTGTGCGTCGCCTCGCCGGACGCACCGAGTTCGTTACTGCGTATACGCCATATCAAGCAGAGGTTGCGCAAGGCGTACTGCAAACGATGTTCGAGTACCAAACGATCGTCTCGCGACTTTCAGGTCTCGAAGTTGCCAATGCGTCTCTTTATGACGGCGCAACTGCTTGCGTCGAGGCAGTCAACCTCGCTGTTGGCGCCACCGGCAAATCAGGGGTGCTGTTGAGCCGCGGCATTCACACGACATGGCGCGAGACGATGTCGACGATGGCGCTCGGAACCGGCCATCAGCTGCAAGATGTTTCACTCTCAAATGGTGTCACCGACTGGTCGTCCGTTTCCGGAGCAACCGATGTCGGTGCCATTGTCGTGCAGTATCCGAACCAGCTCGGCTGCTTGGAGAACGTGTCAGAAGCACGTGCACTCGCCGACAAAGTTGGCGCAAAGCTCGTTGTCGTATTTGACCCAGTCGCTGCGGCGCTCGTTCGCAGCCCAGGTGAGCTCGGTGCTGACATAGCCGTTGGCGAGGGCCAGCCATTCGGCACTCCGATGAGCCTCGGCGGACCATACGTCGGGCTCTTTGCCTGCAAACTCGAAAACATCCGTCGCGTTCCCGGGCGCATCGTCGGCGAAACGGTCGATGCACAAGGCAAGCGTGCGTACGTAACGACCCTTCGCACGCGTGAGCAAGACATCCGACGCGAAAAGGCGTCGTCGAACATCTGCACGAACCAAACGTTGATTGCGGTCACTGCTGCAATTCAACTCGCTTGGCTCGGTACTGACGGTTTGCGTGAACTCGCGCTGCAGAGCGCACGCGGCACTCGGTATGCGCGCGATTTGTTATGCGCTATTCCCGGAGTCGAGCCTGTTTCGTCGGTGCCGATTGTGCGCGAGTTTGCAATACGTACTCCCGTAAAAGCGCGTGCGCTTGTCGACCGCCTCGCTGACGCCGGCTTTCTCGCCGGCGTGCCCATGGAAGACGACGAACACGGATTGATAGTGGCAGTTACCGAAAGGCGGACGCGAGCACAGATAGACGCGTTTGCTTCAGCATTCGAAAAGGCGGCGCAATGAGCAACGCAAGTTCCCAGGCAGCTCCGGGCGGTCTCGCGCGTTCCATTCCGTTGATGAACAATGACTCCGAGCCCACAATCTTCGAGATCTCCGTCGAAGGTCGTAGTGCGGCATCGTTTCGCACGACTGACACGCCGAAATGGAACATCGACGAATTGATTCCGCAAGAACACCGCCGTTCCGAACGGGCCGACATTGCAGCTGTCTCCGAGCGTGACCTCGTTGGGCACTTCACACGCCTCACCCACCGGCAATATTCGGTCGATCTAGGTGCCTACCCGCTTGGTTCCTGCACGATGAAGTACAACCCGAAATTGTGCGATGAGGCGGCGGCTTTGCCGGGTCTCGCCAACGTGCATCCGGCTGCGCCGGCATGGACAACTCAAGGTTGGATCGAGCTCTTCGCAAACCTGGGTGATGCACTTTGCGCCATTACCGGTATGCACAGCGTCACGTTGCAACCGCCCGCCGGCGCGGCCGGCGAGCTGACAGGGCTGCTCTTGATGCGCGCATACGACATTGCAAAAGGCCAGACGCGCCACAAGGTGATCATTCCCGACTCCGCTCACGGTACGAACCCGGCGTCGGTCACGCTCGCCGGCTACGACACGGTGACGATTCCGACCAACGAAAAGGGTTGTGTCGACATCGAGGCGTTGCGAAGTGCGATGGACCGCGATGTTGCCGGAGTTGTGCTCACTAACCCGAACACTCTCGGATTGTTTGAAGAGCAGATCGTCGAGATTGCCGCGATTGCTCACGAGGCAGATGCACTTCTCTATTACGACGGTGCGAACCTCAACGCAATTCTCGGTGTTGTGCGCCCCGGTGACATGGGCTTCGACATCGTGCACATGAACTTGCACAAGACTTTTGCCGTGCCACATGGCGGTGGGGGTCCCGGAGCGGGCCCTGTCGGTGTTTCGGAACGACTCGCGAAGTTTCTTCCCGGTCCCCTGCCGCTTCGCAATGCCGACGGCACATTTGACTGGTTCACACCCGAACAGAGCATTGGTCGTGTGCACGGCTGGCACGGCAACTCGCTCGCGCTTGCCCGTGCATGGTCGTACATCCTCACCAACGGAGGCGACGGCCTGCGTCACATTGCCGAGATCGCAGTCCTCAACGCAAACTGGATGCGCAAACGCCTGGCTGACACGTTCCCGGCCGCTTTCGACCGCCCGAACATGCACGAAGTCGTCCTCACGGCTGCCGAGTTCAAGAAGCGCACCGGCGTCAAGGCATTCGACGTTGCAAAACGCTTGCTCGAAGAGGGTTTTCATTCACCGACCATGTACTTCCCGCTCATCGTGGAGGAAGCACTGATGATCGAGCCTACAGAAACCGAGAGTCCGCAAACGCTCGAGGCACTTGCGCAAGCGCTCGAACGGATTGTCGCCGAAGCAATTCAAGACGGTGGAGCAGCCGCGCACGCGGCGCCGCGAACAACTCCGGTCCGTCGTGTAGACGAAGCGCGCGCCGCCCGCAGAGTCATCCCCACGTTCGACGCGCGGCCGTCGCCTTAGGATCCTTAGGGCTCGCGATATCACACGATCTCTACCCTCTGGAAATTCGGCCTGTCAATCGGCGGACGGTCCACCGACACCGAAACCAGTGCGTTCGCGGCCTCGTCGTACTGAGAGCGCGACAAAATCGTGCCGTGAATACGCCAGTTTGGCCCGCCAGGGGTGGTGTTCTCGCCTTCACCGGTGAGGCGCAGAACGCCACGACCGGTCCAGAAGTCGACACCGGAGCCGCGGGAAGTGTGCAAGGTAAGTTCGCCCCACTCGTTGTTGTCTGGTGACATCCCGTACGAAAACACAAACCTGATGCGATCGTCTTCCAGGTAGTTCCCGAGATATTTCGGATCGCGTTCGAGATTGAGGAATGTGAGCTCGATCAACCTCGATTCGACAATACGGTCGTATTGTTTCTCGGCCGGCAAGCTACTCAGATCTTGTTTGCCGTTCCACATCACCGACCGCCGGCTTCGCGTCAAGTGACGCTCCTTGGCATCGTCGCTCAACGACGCAAACCATTCCCGACGTGCGGGCCAGCTGCGCTCAACCTCATCGACAAGCGCTTGACCGTCACACAACTCCGCCAATCGCGAATAGCGGAACTCAAAATTGGCCGGAACCAAAGCCTGGAACGTTTTCAGCAGCAGCGGGAATACCGTTGAGTACGCCTCGAGCGCTTCCTCCGGATAATTGTCCAACCTTGACAGGATCAAATCCTGCGAGATGTACTCGACGATTATGCCCGGCTCGTGTGCCGCCGCGATCGGCAACAGATGCTCGGTCATGAAGTGCAAATGAAACAGCTCTGCCCAGTCAGGCTCGGGGTAGGAACTGTTCCAGAAGTGCTTACTTG
Organism: Acidimicrobiales bacterium; assembly: GCA_038253645.1. Lineage (GTDB taxonomy): Bacteria > Actinomycetota > Acidimicrobiia > Acidimicrobiales > JBBSGY01 > JBBSGY01. The sequence goes on along the minus strand of JBBSGY010000002.1, from coordinate 4,215 downwards.
CACAGAAAGGAATAACGAAGTGGACTGGGCGCTGTTCCTTGACACTCGCGGCCACATTCCGCTTGACGGACTCAAAAGTGTCGGGGCCCACCCGCCTGCGAAAGTTCCTGCGCATGAGTTTGCTGACGATGAATGCAGCAACATCATCACCCTCGATGTGTATGGCACGCGGCTCGTGCGAGCCGAGTATGCGATTCACATACTGATTCGCCGTGGTTTGTAGCTCGAAAGCGTCGTACTTATGTGCGGAAAGCGGGTTTTCGGTCTTGTCATCCATGATTTGGACGGTAAGAGACTGACCTTGCGTAAGGGTCAAGCAGATAACGCAGATATTTAGCTTGCTTTGCGAGACTCGACCAAGGTTTGGCCGCTGCGGCCGTCCATCGTCACCAAATAGGTGTCGAGCTCGATGTCATGTCCGTCGGTAAATCGCGTGTCTCCGAACGGCGTGGTCGTCCGAGTGGCTTCAAGTGCCGAACGAAGTCTCAGGCGGTCGTTGGCGAGATCATCAAACGTAAGACAAGCGCGCGCCGCAGCATCGGCGAGTATCAACATCCCCGCATAGGCCTGTGCGGCCATCTGATCCGGATCGCAATCGAACCGCCGCCGATATTCATCGACAAACTCGCGATTGTTGCCCACATCGTTTCCCAAATGCCAGCTGTTGGACGAGAGAGCACCCAGGCCGGCTTTGCCTGCTGCTCTGGCGACCGACAGCGCGTTGAAACACTGTCCTCCTACGAACCGGCCTCGAAATCCGAGCCGGCGCGCGCTGCGCATCAACCGGGCCGGCAGGTCGCCAACTGACGCGATGAACATTACGTCGGGGTCTTGTCGTACCGCCCGAGCAGCGAATGGAGAAAAATCATCGACTGCCTTGGAGAATTCAATCGAGTCGATCAGTCGAATACCGTATTGATCTGCATTACCACTGATGATTTCTGCGCTATCCGCAGAATACTTGTCGTCATTTGTACAAAGAAGGACACCGGTACCGGCCTCGACCTGTTCCAGGTACGACTCGATGCTCGACCGTAGGATGGCATCTTCTCCCATACTTGTGCGGAAAATGAAGTCACGTCGATACGGGCAGCCATGTCCCACGATATGGAGCCCCGGCGTGCTCGTGGCAATCATCGGTGTACGAAGCGCGTTTGCGACACTATGAGCGGCCACTGCCAAATGCGAAATGCCGGGCCCAAGCAGCCCGAGAACACTACGTTCTTGAATGAGTTTTCTTGTCTGAACCGAAGCCTGCATCTTGTCGGTAGCGTCGTCAACAATGTCCACCGACAAATGTGCGCCTCGTATACCGCCGGCGAGGTTGATCATGTCCTGCGCAAGCAAGATGGCGTTTCGTGACGAAATCCCATAGCTGCGCCCTAATCCCTTCAGCGAGTAGACGGCACCGAACGTCACGACCCGATCGGAATAATTCGATCCAAACATCGGGTCGTTGTCGCGCTCACACGAATGTAAGAAGTCGAGTAGCCGTTTGCGTTGCCCGTAGTCGACGGTGATTCGATCTTCGACCTCGGTTAGGTGCTCGCGAACCACCTTTTCCACTTCTCGCGAGTCTCCATCGAGAGCGCGTTGTATTTGCTTCAGGGGCAGCCCCAGATCCCTGAATCTCGCAATGACATGCAGGCGTTCGACGACAGCGCTCTCGTACAACCGGTATCCGGATGGTGTGCGGCCACAAGACGGGAGCAGCCCGGTTGCGTCGTAGTGGTGCAATGCCCGAACCGTGAGGCCCGTTTCCCGGGCGATTGCTCCGACGGTCAGATAAGAATTCTTTTCACCAGGTGCTACAGGCTTCGGCATTTCGTTCAATTCTATTGGTGGCTTCAGCCAAGACGGAGAGCGGTAGTCGGGTTCAGCCCTTGCCTGACGCGGCCTCGGCCTCGGCCTCGGCTTTCTTTTGCACCTCGACGAGAGTTTCGAGGAGCACGCGCAGGCCGCCGTTCTTCAGGTTGCTGATAACGCGACCGGGCGGCGTTTTACCGGTCTCCCACTCCATCCAGTATTCGAGGAGCTTGGTCGGTTCGGCAGGCGCACGTTCTGACATTGCCCATCACTCTATATCCCCTTGGTTTTCTGCCATCCCGTTAGCGCTGCCCGGAGCAGGCCTCTCCATTGATGAGATCGTCGCGCGTGAACCTCATTCGGTTGCAATCCAAAGGCGGCGACACTTAACCACGGCGGATGTGGAAAAGGGTCGCGTCCTTGGGAGAACGGACCGCGAAAAAGCCCCGGCCCGTAATGAAACGGACCGGGGCTTCGCACAATCCCAAATGGGATTGATTACATCATTCCCATTCCACCCATGCCGCCCATGCCACCTGGCATGCCACCGCCACCACCAGCAGGCGCGGAACCTGCAGGCTCGGGCTTGTCTGCAACAACGGCCTCGGTTGTGAGCAACAGGCTCGCAATCGAGATCGCATTCTGCAGTGCAGAACGGGTGACCTTTGCGGGGTCGATAACGCCGGACTTGGTGAGGTCTTCGAACTCGCCGGTCGCTGCGTTGAGGCCGATTGCACCGGTCTCACGCTCGACCTGCTGAACGACGACAGCACCTTCGAGGCCTGCGTTGGTTGCAATCCACTGCAACGGTGCAATAAGGCCGCGAGCAACGATGCGTGCCCCAGTTGCCTGGTCGCCTGACATCTTCTCTGCCGCCTCGAGCACGGTTTGGCGAACGCGGATAAGCGCAGTGCCACCACCGGGGACGATACCTTCTTCGAGAGCTGCGCGCGTTGCAGACAATGCGTCTTCGATGCGGTGCTTCTTCTCTTTGAGTTCAACCTCGGTTGCAGCGCCGACCTTGATGATCGCAACACCACCGGCGAGCTTCGCAAGGCGCTCTTGGAGCTTCTCGCGATCCCAGTCGGAGTCGGTGTTTTCAATCTCGCGCTTGATCTGCTGAACACGGCCCTTGACAGCGTCTGTTTCACCCGAACCATCAACGATTGTCGTTGCGTCCTTGGTGATGACAACACGACGTGCCTTACCAAGAAGGTCAAGGGTGGCGGTGTCGAGCTTGAGGCCAACCTCTTCGGCAATAACTTGACCGCCGGTGAGAACCGCGAGGTCTTCGAGCATTGCCTTGCGGCGCTCGCCGAACCCGGGAGCCTTCACCGCAGCAGCCTGGAAAGTGCCGCGAATCTTGTTGACAACAAGTGTCGCAAGAGCTTCGCCCTCGACGTCTTCGGCAATGATAAGCAGCGGCTTACCCGTCTGCATGACCTTTTCGAGCACCGGCACAAGATCGTGCACAGCCGTAATCTTCGAGTTGACGATGAGGATGAACGGGTCATCGAGAATCGTCTCTTGACGCTCTTGGTCGGTCACGAAGTACGGCGACAAGTAGCCCTTGTCGAACTGCATACCCTCGGTGAACTCGACTTCGATCGAGAAGGTGTTGGACTCTTCGACCGTTACGGTTCCGTCTTTGCCGACCTTGTCAATTGCCTGCGCAAGGATCTCGCCGATCTTTGCGTCACGCGACGACACGGTTGCAATGTTGCGGATTTCATCCGGCGAGTCGATGCTCTTGGCCATTGCGGCAATCGCTTCGGTTGCAACTGCGCCTGCAGCCTGCATACCAAGCTTGAGGTCGACCGGGTTCGCACCGGCTGCAACATTGCGGAGACCTTCGTGAACGAATGCCTGCGCAAGAACGGTTGCTGTTGTGGTGCCGTCGCCGGCTACGTCATTGGTCTTGGTCGCGACGCTCTTTACGAGCTCCGCACCAATACGCTCATAAGGATCTTCGAGTTCGATCTCTTTGGCGATGGTGACACCGTCGTTCGTGATCGTAGGAGCGCCGAACTTCTTGTCAATGATAACGTTACGACCCTTGGGGCCGAGCGTTACTTTAACGGCGTTCGCCAGTTTATCCACGCCGCGCTTCAAGCGGTCGCGGCCTTCGGTATCAAATTGAATGTTCTTAGCCATTGTGGTGGGCAAGTTAGAATAGTAAAGGGGGGTAGGGAGCGCCGAAGCGCCGATACTTTAGAGGACAACTACTACAATGTCCTTTTCTTGTAGAACAATGTAGTCTTCTCCCTCAAAAGGAAGCTCAAGACCACTGTACTTTTTGTAAATGACAGTGTCGCCAACCTTAACCCGTGGGGTTATGTGAGTGCCAGTCATTTCAGCAATTTTGCCTTCGCCCACAGCTACAATTTCACCACGTTGGGGCTTCTCCTT
>JBBSGY010000001.1:0-29217 GCA_038253645.1 Acidimicrobiales bacterium | reverse complement strand
TCGAGACCACCGTTGATGTTCGCATGCACCATCTGACCAGACGTAGCTGTGCCCGCAATGCTGTAGCCGTCGCGCGACGACAGCGCCGCGCCGTCCAGATAAATGCGCGTACTTCCGTTCTCGTACGTAACCGTAGCGAAATGCCATCTTCCATCATTGATCAGATATGGGGTGAAGCTCTCCAAGTACGGGCTCGACGCATCAGGGTGTTCGCTGACACCGAGATGCGTTCCGTTTCCATCACGCGCGTACTCGAGTGTGAAGTCGCCGTATCCGCCGATAGCCGAGTAGGTGTTGTAGGTCTCGGTCGTACGGAACCAGACCTCAATACTCCGCGCCGTTGCACCCGAAGGAAGTCCTGCTGCATCCGCACTCGCCGCGTAACCGGCATCATTCGTTGCAATCGACGTGTTTGCATCGTTCGCTATCGCTCCGGCCTGACCTACGGTCACTCCACTGTTGTACGTTCCGTTCACAGGAGTGCTGGACGAATCGATGGCCACGGTGCCGGACGGCTCGCCGAAGCGGTAGTACCTCGCTGGTCCATCTGCTCGCACAGCCGTTGCGTAAGAGCTCGGCGCTGTAACTGTGATGACTTGTTGACTAGTCGAAACGTCACTGTTGCTGTCGGTCACGGCGAGCGTTGCCGCGTACGTGCCCACCGTTGCATACGTATGAGTTACAGATACGCCGGTGCCGGTTTGCCCGTCTCCGAAGTCCCACGCGTAGCTTATAATCGTCGCCGGGCTCGGCGCTGTCGAAGTTGAAGCATCGAAGACGATATTGACCGGCGCGGCTCCAGAGGTCGCACTCGACACGATTCGCGCGGTAGGCGCTGCGTACACCGTGACAGGGTGCGTAATGGTGCTCGTGCCACCCTGCGAGTCCGTGACCGCCAGCGATATCGTGTATGTGCCCGCAGCTGCGTAGCTGTGTGTTTGTGACACGCCGGCTGCCGTCTGGCCGTCGCCAAAGTTCCACGCGTAGCCCGTGATGGTTCCGTGCGCCGCAGTCGACGCGGCGGCACTTGCATTCGCCTGAAGCGGAGTTGTTCCACGAGGTGCCGTGACGTCGAATGCAGCCGTTGGACGTGCATACACGTCGATGTTGTGTGTCGTTGTCGATGTCTGCGCGTTGTTGTCGGTGACAGTGAGCGACACGGAGAATGCACCGTTCGTTGCAAAGGTATGCAATGAAGTTGCCCCGGTTGCCGCCGCTCCATCGCCGAAGTTCCACGAGTAACCCGTGATCGAGGCAGCACCATTGGCAGACGAGGTCGAACCATCGAATGAGACAGGAAGAGGGAGGTCACCCGATGACGGTGAGTATGTAAATCGGGCTGTAGGCGCTCCAAACGCGGACACGGAGTTCGTCGTCGTGTTGGTTCCACCACGATTGTCAGTGACCGTCAATGACACCGTGTATGTGCCGGGGTTCGTGAATGTATGCGAAATGCTCGATCCGCCGGCGGTTGCTCCATCGCCAAAAACCCACGCATAGCTGGTGATCGTTCCGGTGTCCGCGGTGGACCCGTTCGCATTGAACAAGACGCTCAACGGAGCAAGGCCCGAACTCGGTGACTCGGTAACACTTGCGGTCGGTTGGTTGTAAGTCGTAACAGTCCTGGTTGTCGTCGCCGTCGTTCCGTTACTTGCCGTCAGCGTCAGTGTGATCGTGAATGTTCCACGGCTCGCAAACGTGTGGTTCGCAGTGGCACCTGTGGCCGTTCCGCCGTCTCCGAAATTCCACGAGTAGCCGGTTATTGTCGAGCCGGCTGCCGCGACCGATGCAGAGGCGTCGACCGCGACAGGCAACGGAAGGTCACCCGAACTTGGAGTTGCCGTGAAAGTTGCACTTGGCGACGTTGCCACAGCCGGCTTGAACGCAACCATGTTCGCCGCATAAGACTGGGCGTTGCCGAATGTTTGTGTTGACGCCACGGAGCCGGCAGTCGATTGAACCTTGTCTTGCAATGCAAAGTCTTTGTTATTGAGCGAGGCTCGCTGTGTGTAGCCCGTGCCGGCCGCAATTGTTGTTGTACTCACTGCGTCAACGACGCCACCAATGATGAGGTCACCATTCGTCGTTGTCGAAACAGCGTTGCTTGTTACGCCATTTGTCGCGCTCGATCCTGATGCGTTCCAGTTGGTCGATGTAACGTCTACCGGATTTGAAGTTGCTACGCCTGAATACTCGGCTGCAATGACGCGACGGTATGTAGATGAAGCACCAAAAGTGACCGTCACCGTATTGGTGCCACTTAGAACGTTCACCGCATAACACGCGCCAAGCACTTCGTGATTGGTAGTATTACGAACCGTTGAGGCCGTTGTGTACGTATTTCCCTTCGAGTCCGAACAATTGAAGGCCGTCGTTGCGTGGTCATCGAACGCAATAATCACGCCAATCGCATTCGTTGCGGTATTAGCAGATGTGAACGCGGCGGCAATGCTCGATGAACTTGAGTTAGATGTCGTGCCTTGCGACTGCACATAAGTTGGAGTTGACGGCGGCGCCGGCGAACCGGCCGGCTTGAACGCAACCATGTTCGCCGCATAAGACTGGGCGCTACCGAACGTTTGTGTTGACGCCACTGAGCCGGCAGCCGATTGAACCTTGTCTTGCAATGCGAAGTCTTTGTTATTGAGCGAGGCTCGCTGCGTGTAGCCCGTGCCGGCCACAATTGTTGTTGTACTCACGGCGTCGGCCACGCCACCAATGATCAAATCATTGCTGATAGTTGTGGTGGCTGCATTGCTGGTCACGCCGTTCGCTGTGCTCGAACCGGTTGCGCTCCAGTTCGTAGAGGTGGCGTCGACCGGGCTCGCCGTTGCAACACCCGAATATTCAGCCGCGATGACTCGTCTGTACGTAGAAGATGCCCCAAATGTGACTGTCAGAGTATTTGACGATCCGCCGATCACATTCACGGCATAACAAACTCCGAGCATTTCGTGATTCGTCGTGTTGTGCACGATTGCCGTGTTGCTGAATACGTCGCCCTTGGAATCTGCGCAATTGAAAATTGTGGACGAGCGATCGTCAAATGCAACGATCGCCGCGATCGCGTTTCCTGCGACATTGGACGACGAGAACGTTGCAGCAATCGTCGGTCCGCTCGAGTCTGCCGTCGTGGCTTTTGACTGCACATACAGCGGCGCCGCGATCGCCAGCTCCGCCGAGATCACAAGCTGCATTGTGCTCGTAACGAGTACGAGCCCAAGTGCGAGCCCAAGCGTGCGCAACGCACTGAACCTGTTTGATGAACCGCTACCGTCGAGCATTCGATGTCCCCCACGCCAGTCGCGCCGCAGTTGCACTGTCCAGGCGAGAACTTACTCATCACAGTCGCCCGATGTCGGACAAAATGCTCAGCCCGAAAAATCGGAAAGCCCTCATTCCGGAACTGTGTGTACGCAACACCCTGCCAGGGCAACATCTACACACATGTCGAAAGACGCCCACACTCCGCTCATCTCGTACCTGGTTTAAGGACTTTCCGAAACTAGGGGCCCTCCGAAGCTAAGTCCCTCCGAAGCTAAGGGCCCCCGAACCTACGTACCAAGTAATGAGCCGATTGCGTAGGTGACAGCGGCGGCGGCTGAGGTCAATACTAGCTGGCGCAGCGCGCCGCGAATGGGCGAGCGACCGCTGAAGTTTGCAAGCGTTGCGCCAATGATGATCGCCGAAACCACCGTCAGCATGATCGACGCGAGTACGGCAGCAGTTCCACTCCCGAAGAACCACGGAGCCAGCGGGACTATTGCACCGATACAAAACGCGATAAAGGACGATACGGCTGCACCAATCGGCGAACCCAAATTGTTCGGGTCGACGCCCATTTCCTCACGCGCATGGGTTTCAAGAGCCTGCTCCGGGCTGCTCATCAATTCGTCGGTCACGAGCACGGCGGTGTCGTGACTCACACCACGTGCTTCGTAGATCGAGATGAGTTCGCGACGCTCGAACTCTGGCCGATGAGCAAGCTCGTGTTGCTCACGCTTTAGTTCGTGTTCCAACAACTCGGTCTGAGCCTTCATCGAGACGTATTCACCCGCAGCCATCGAACAGGCTCCGGCGATGAGACCCGCAAGACCCGCAAGACGAACAACGCTCGCGGTCGAGCTGGCACCGGCAACGCCGAGAACGAGCGACACGTTCGAAACCAGGCCGTCGCTGATGCCGAAAACCGCCGCCCGAACGGGACCGCCGCCGACATTTGGGTGATGAGAGTGAAGTTCGTCCGTCATGTACCCGTGAAACTAACGCGTAGCCTGTCCAAAGTGTCCACACGTTACGACCTCTCACGCGATGAGCTCGCGGCTCTCCTCGATGGGGAACCGCACTTTCGCGTCGATCAGGTTTGGCATGGCCTTTATTCAGAACTCGCCGAACCCGCTGCACTTACGTCATTGCCAAAAACGCTGCGTGAACGTCTCGCCGACATCGATGAACTTCAACCTTCGCTTCACCCGGTCGTCGAATCCTCTACTGACAACGACGACACAACGAAGTGGCTTTTCGAGCTGCACGACGGGCGCCGTATCGAAACGGTGTTAATGCACTACGAAGACCGCAGCACCGTTTGCATCTCGAGCCAAGCAGGTTGCGCAATGGGCTGCGGATTCTGTGCAACCGGCCAAGCGGGCTTCGACCGTCAGCTAACGACCGGCGAGATCGTCGAACAATACGTTCGCGCGCAACAACGCGCGGGTGATCGACGCGTATCCAACGTTGTGTTCATGGGAATGGGCGAACCGCTGGCGAATTTCGATCGCGTTTGGCGTGCCATCGAAAAGTTGCATCACGAAATCGGGCTGGGGGCGCGCAACATAACCGTGTCGACGGTCGGCGTCGTCCCCGGCATTCGCAAGCTCACCGAAGCACGCCTACCTGTAAACCTCGCGGTCTCGCTGCACGCTGCGAATGACACATTGCGCAGCAGCCTCGTTCCACTCAACGACCGCTATCCGCTCGATGTACTCATCGACGCGTGTCGCGATTACATGGATGTAAAAGGCCGGCGAGTGTCATTTGAATGGGCACTGATCGACAATGTCAACGACCGCGAGTCGGATGCAGACGAGCTCGCAGCAATTGCGGCACCCCTCGGTGCGCACGTAAACGTCATCCCGCTCAACCCGACGCCGGGCTACCTCGTGATGGGTTCACCTCGCAAATCGGTCAACAGGTTTGTGAAGAATCTGAGTGATCGTGGCGTGAATACAACCGTCAGAGACACCAGAGGTGTCGACATCGATGCAGCGTGTGGCCAGCTTGCGGCACGAGTCCCCCCAAAGAGCCCTGTAGTGCTCCAGGCCCGGCCTCACGAGAAGGCAGACTGAGGCGCATGAATCAAAAAAAGTGGTTCAACGCCACTCAGCCACAGACCTTGCAGTTCGCTTGCATCCTGTTATATCTAAACGCAGCGTTTGGCGTCTTCTACTTCATCGCCGGCTCTCCACTCGAAATCATCAGCGTCGTCGGTGCGGGCGCAGCCTACGGAATCGCCAACGATCGCAGGTGGGGTTGGTACCTCGGCCTCGGCGTTTCAATTGTAAACTTCCTTCTCGCTTTCATTGTGGGGCTCAACTTCTACGGGCTCATCTCGCTCATGTTCCGCGGACTTCTCGTTGTTCTGTTGCTGCACCCGATGACGCGTAGCTATCAAAAACTCTGGTTCAAGTGACTGCAGGCAATCTCCTTCGCGATGCTCTTGAGTTCGCGATCGTGTTTTCGACCGGCGCAACGCTCGTTGCCGCAATCAATCGAATTCGTCACGGACGAGTCAACGTCGCACATTGCCAGACTTGCGAACGACCCATATCTCGCGCCTACGCGAGTTGCCCCAGCTGCCACGCCGTCCCGACGTGACGCAATTGCCCCGCGGCACCGAAAAGGTCGCGGCAGTTCGCGAGATGTTCGACACGATTGCGCCGCGCTACGACCTCGTCAATAAAGTGATGACGCTCGGTCTCGACATGCTCTGGCGCAGGCGCTCGATGCGGCGCCTACAACTTCAGAACGGCTCCACCGTGCTCGACCTTGCCTGTGGAACGGGCGACTACTGCAGGTTGTTGACAGCGCTCGGACATCAACCGATCGGCATCGACCTTTCCTACGGAATGCTCGCCAACGCCCGCACCACTGCGCCGCTCGTTCAGTCAGACGCGCTGCGCCTCCCATTTGCAAATGCTTCGATTGATGGCGTGACCAGCGGCTTCGCACTGCGAAATCTCCTTGACCTGCCTGTCTTCTTCTCCGAGCTCGGCCGCGTTTTACGACCCGGCGGCCGTATGCTGCTGCTCGACGCGTACCAACCTGAATTCGCCCCGCTTCGATGGGGCCACGGTCTCTACTTCGGCAAAGTCGTGCCACGCGTCGGCGCACTCTTATCTGACCCTTCCGCCTATCGATACTTGCCGAAATCACTCGATTACCTGCCACCGATCGACCGGATCCTCGACGATATTGCCGCCGCCGGATTTAAGGACGTCGTTCGCGAGACGTACACGGGCGGTGTTGTGCACCTGTTCACCGCGACCCGCCGCTTTTCGTGAGCTACAGGTGCCTTATAGGCACCTGTAGCTCATGAAAAGCAGGGGCGGGCTAGATGTAGGCGCCTACTGCGAATAGCGCTGCGAAAGCGAGTTGCACGCGTGACGTCGCGATCAGCACAGCGATGAGGTCGCGCCCGCGAGCTCCGTTCAACACGGTTCGCACAGGTGTAGCGGCGAAGACGACAGCAATCATTGCGAACATCAACCCGGGCCGCCACCAGGCGCTTGCCGCGACAAGTACGAACGGGATGCCGATGCAACACACATAGAGAAATCGCGTCGCACGGTCGCCGATGCGGACGGCGAGTGTTCGTTTGTGTGCTGCCGTGTCACCTGGGATGTCACGAAGGTTGTTGACGACCAGCAGCGCGACCGCAAGCAAGCCCGCACATGTCGCCGCTATCACTCCGAGTCGGGACACGGCGTGAATTTGAACGAACTCAGAACCGAGTGTCGCAACCAGACCAAAGAACACGAAGACAGACAACTCACCGAAACCGGCATATCCATATGGTCGTGACCCGCCCGTGTAGAACCAACCCGCGAGCACCGACGGAATGCCGACAAGGATGATGAGCCATGGCCAAACGACCAGCGACAACACCGTGCCGGCGGCTGCCGCCAATGTGAACGCTATGAACGCTGCGTTTCTGACTGCCATCGGGGTTGCAAGTTCAGACGCAACCAGTCGAACCGGCCCGACACGTTCCTTGTCGGTTCCGCGTATGCCATCCGAGTAGTCATTCGCGTAGTTGGTCGCGATCTGCAGTGCAACGGCTACGAATAACGCTGCCGCTGCGCGCCACCAAATCAGCGGATGCGCGTGCCCGGCGACAGCGGTTCCGATGACCACGGGCACTATCGCCGCGGGCAGTGTTCGCGGGCGCGCGCCGGCAAGCCACGCTCCCGCGAACCAATGTTCTGCGGTTGCCGTCACAGGCACTTCAGCAGCGATTCAGACACCGAATAGACCTCTTGAAACACACCATGCTTGCCGATCCGACCTAGCGCGAGACGACCGTGGATTCCGATACGCGTGAGAATTTCAGGCGGCAGGCTCACCGGATTCGGATATGCGTCGCTGATGCCGAGCGTCAGATGCGGTTGGAATGCGGGCCCCGAGTTCAACTTCTGGCCCGCCTTCACCCACGAAAGTTCCATTGCTTTCGCCCGAGCGCCAAGCAAGTCTTCGCTGGGGATGACGAGCAACCACGAAAGCACTCCCGGCCCCTCGTCGTCCGGGCCGTTGTAGGTCCTGGGATACGGCTGGATAACCAATCCGCTCGTATTCATGCGGACTGTCGGCGGAACTGAGGCAGCCGCTTCTTTCCAGGCGACCTCAGGGTCGATGTCGGCATTCGTATGAATCAAGCTGACGTGCGGGATACCGCCGGGCCCCAGGCTCGAGCGGCTTCCGCCTGCTTCGGTCACCTCGTTCGCGTACTCGACACAGAGTGCGGAAGTCTCCGGATCGGGCAAATACACAAGACCTGACAACATGAGGGCAAGCTATCCGCTGTGAAACAGCTCGTGGCTATCGCTCTACCGGCAGGACCGAAATTTGTCGATGAGCTCCAAAGGGCTTGGGACGCAGGCGACGCGATTTTCCCGGTCGACCAACGTCTGCCGCAACGAATGCGTGAGCAAGTCGTTCAATCTGCCGGCGCAGCAGCGATCGTCGACGAACAGGGTCGCCACAGCCTTGAAGGCGGAATCGCGATCGAAGACGGTGACGCTGTGGTCATCGCCACGAGCGGCACGACCGGTGAACCACGGTGTGTCGTTCTTACTCACGCGGCGGTGGAAACATCCGCGCGAATTACGAGTGCTGCGCTCGGCGTAACGGCCGGCGACCACTGGCTTGCCTGCCTGCCGTTGGCGCACATAGGTGGACTGTCGGTCGTGACGAGGGCGCTTTTAACAGGCACCCGGCTCACTGTTCATCCGATGTTCAACGCTGATACTGCGATGGATTCGGGCGCGACCCTTGTCTCTCTTGTCACCGCAGCGATGCGTCGGATCAACACCGACAAATTCAGAAAGATCTTGCTCGGCGGCGGCCCGGTGCCGGCCGAGAAGCCCTCGAACGCAGTCGCCACATATGGAATGACCGAAACGGGAAGCGGCATTGTCTACGACGGCTACCCATTGAGTGGTGTGCAGCTTCGCTCGGACGGCGATGACATCGTCTCGGTGAAGTCACCTACCTTGCTGCGTTGTTACCGAGACGGTACGGACCCTCTCGACGCCGGAGGATGGTTCAAAACGGGCGATGCCGGGCGCATAGGCCGTGACGGCAAGCTCACCATCGAAGGGCGCGCAGATGAGCTGATCATCACCGGTGGCGAGAAGGTGTGGCCGCAAGCCGTGGAGCTGGTCATTTCCGCCCACCCAGGAATCGATGCCGTTGTCGTAACCGGCGAATCCGATGACGAGTGGGGTCAGCGAGTGATTGCGACGATCGAAGCCACCGGAGCAAATGTGCACCTCGATGAGCTGCGGGAACTCGTCAAGGAGCAGCTCCCTGCGTACTGCGCCCCCCGAGAGCTGAGGATCGTCGAAGAGCTGCCACGAACGGGCAGCGGAAAAGTAAGGCGACCTACCTATAGGTAGGTGTCGGCTCAGGAGTTTGCGGCGGCTTTGATACGGGTCATCAACCGGGACTTGCGATTCGCAGCCTGGTTCTTGTGGATGATGCCCTTTGCCGCAGCCTTATCGAGTCGCTTGACGGCGAGGCGCAGCTCGGCCTGAGCCTCCGCACCACCGTCTGCAGCGGTGGCCGTGGTGACTGCGTTCTTGATGCGTGTGCGCAGCTCGGAGCGCACAGCGTTGTTGCGCAGCCGGAGCTGCTCGTTCTTACGGTTTCTTTTGATTTGGCTCTTGATGTTCGCCATGGCCCGCACACGTTATCTCACCTGGACCAATGCCGTGTTCGCCCTGGTCATTCCGAGAAATCGATTGAGAGATTCTCAATCCGGCCTCAATCCGGTCCCGCATCCTGCCGATGAGTCTGGAGTAAGTCGAAAAGGCGTGGCGCATCAATGCGTTCGCATCCCTTAAGGAGCATGGAATGAGATCGATGAGCAGGAAGCTCGCAGTATTTGCGTGCAGCGTTGCGCTGCTCGTCACTGGAATGGCTGCGCCCGCAAGCGCTGCTATTACCAACGTTTCGGTTCAGATATCTGACCCGACACCGAGCGCAACCGCGAGCTACACATGGACATGGACCGGCTACCAAACGGCAGCCTCGGTCAAGTGCGTCAAGATCCTTATGTCGGTCAATGCCGACGGCACGGGTGGTCTGCCTACGGGTATGGGCCTCGGCTCGACGACCCTTACCGGTACATTCGGTGGTACATGGACGCGTGACGCGACTTCGGTTGCTTCAGGCATCGTCGTGTTCAACTGGGCAACGGGTGTTACGCCTGGCGCAGGTCCGACAACACTGGTCCTCGGTGCAGCGACAAACTCGTCAACTGCAGCAGGTGCGACCTACTACGAGACCCTCACAACCTACGACACCGCAGGTACGGGTTCGTCGGGTGCGTGTGCGGGTGCGACTCGTGACGCCGCAACTGTTTCGGCTTTCGAGACCACGCCGGCTCAGGTTGCTTCGGTCACCGTTGACCCGTCACTCAGCTTGACGATCACTACGGTTGCCGCCACCACAGCGTGTGGCGACGTCACAACGACTGTTGCCAGCACGTCGAACGCAATTCCGCTCGGTCACATCGCAGCAACCACTGCTCACCCGATCGCCGGACAGAACCTGAACGTGCAAACGAACGCAAACGGTGGCTACACCACGTACATCTCGTACAGCGGTGCAATGACCGGAGCGGCGACGGCTGCAGCCTTCACCGACATGACCGGCACCAACGCATCGCCTGCGGTATGGCCGTCCAACGGTACAGAAGCATTCGGTTACACGACCCAGAGCGCTTCGCTTTCGGGTACTGCCGGCCGATTCCACACGAGCAAGTTTGCAGGTCTCAGCACCACGCAATACGAGCTCATGCGCAACGCCGCAACTCCCGCAGCCGTCGGTGACACCAACTGCATTGCCTTCGAGGCATCAACAGCAGGTAACACAAAGGCTGACACCTACTCAACCAACGTCCGCTACAACGTGGCAGGGTCCTTCTAGACAGACCGGACAAAGACAGAAGCCCCGTCAGGCGCGTGTCCGGCGGGTCTTCACGCGTCAGGCCTGGCCCATCCCAGCGGGGCCGGCGGCGACGGACGTAGGCTCAGGCTGTGCACACACTCAGCCGTTTCGTACGAATTGGAACCGCGCTCGTCCTGTTGAGTCTTTTGGTGCCGCTCGGAGCCTCCCACGACCCCGCATCTGCCCAGAACCAGGGGGGCTTTGCAATCTCGCCCCCGACCGCCGAACTCAACGGCAAGCCGGGCGAAACTCTGAAGCGCAAGTTCGATGCCTACAACAACGCCGACGTAGACCAAGAGTTCACGACGGAGATGACGAACTTCACCGCCGGCGGCGCAGAGGGTGATCAGCCGGTATTCACCAACGACAAGACCGGCTACGAAATGTCGTCCTGGATGAGTGTCGATCCAACTCACGCGACGATCAAGGCAAACGGCGGGTCTGTAAGCGTCGTCCTGAGTATCAACATTCCGAAAACGGCGTCGCCGGGTGGTCACTTCGGAGCACTCACTGTTCACCCGGCGAAGCTTGCGACCACCGGTGAGGTCAAAATCGACCCTGCGATAACGGCTCTGATCCTGGTGAATGTCGCGGGGGCGGTTTCCGAGAAACTGTCGATCGCCGACTTCTCCGTGCAGACCGGTACCGGGCAGAACGCATTGCGTCGCGAGAAGAAGTTCTTCATGAAGGGCCCAATCGATTTTGCGGTCAACCTCCGCAACGACGGCAACATTGCCGAAAAGCCATTCATCACGGTTCAGCTGAAAGATCAATTCGGCAAGGAAGCTGCAAAGCTCAAAGTCGAATCACCGGGCAACGTTCTCCCGCACTCAAACCGCATCTACCGCGCACACTGGAAAAACCAGTCGCCGTTGGGTCACTACTCCGCAGTGGCCACAGTCACATACGGAAAAGAAGGCCATGCCATGGCCTCGAATGCAGACTTCTACGCAGCGCCCGTATGGGCTCTATCCGCTATCGGCGCGCTCGTCTTACTCATAATCCTTCTCATCGTGCGCAAGAAGCTCATCAAGCGCGCTGCGAAGAAGGGCAGGAAAAAGAAGCGAAAGAAGAAGGTCATCTACGTCGACGAGGACGACGAGGACGACGAGGACGACGAGGACGACGAGGACGACGAGGAGAATCCGCCTTCAGCCGACGGTGGCGACCGCTTTCGAGAATAGGTAGGCGTAGGCCTGGGAGCCTGGGTCAGTAATCAGGCGTGCCTCTGGCACATCAGAGATGTGGTGCATCGGCGAGTCACGGTGAGTGCACGCAAGGCGAAGGTTCTCCGTAAGTGCGGAGCACTTTCGGAGGTTCTTCAACGCAGTCGAGCGCTCGGCGTGGCCGTGCGGCATTACTGACCCAGGCTCCTAGGTTGGTTCACGATGAACCGACTCGGCAACGAAACCAGCCCGTACCTTCGCCAGCACGCCGACAACCCCGTTGACTGGTACCCATGGGGAGACGAAGCATTCGAACGCGCGGCGTCCGAAAACAAGCCGGTGTTGTTGTCCGTTGGTTACGCTTCATGTCATTGGTGTCACGTCATGGCTCATGAGTCGTTCGAAGACGAAACAACCGCGAGACTCATGAACGAGTGCTTCGTCAATGTAAAGGTCGATCGCGAAGAACGTCCCGACATCGATTCGATTTACATGGAAGCAACTCAAGCCATGACGGGACAGGGCGGCTGGCCGATGACCGTATTGCTCACGCCGGCTCGTAAGCCGTTCTTCGCCGGCACCTACTTCCCAAAGCGAGCGGTCGGCGACATGCCGACTTTCACCGACGTCATTCAAGCAATTGACCAAGCATGGCGTGAACGACGCGGTGACATTGATGTGCAGGCAGATCAGTTACGTGACTCGATTGCCGCCCGCACACACATTGAACGCGCTACCAATGCCGTCGATGCAACGCTTGTCGCCCACACACGAGACGCTCTACTCGCCGCACATGACCACGAGTGGGGCGGTTTTGGATCGCCGCCCAAGTTTCCTCAGACCTGCGGTCTCGAACTGTTACTGCAGCTCGGCGGTGACGAGTCGCTTTCTGCCGTCACAACGTCGCTCGACGCAATGGCATCAGGCGGTATTTACGACCACGTCGGTGGCGGCTTTTCGCGTTATTCCGTCGATGCGTTTTGGATGGTTCCGCATTTCGAGAAGATGCTTTATGACCAGGCGTCGCTCGCGCGCATCTTCCTGCACGCGTATCAAGCAACCGGCGCACCGTGTTACCGCCAAGTGGCCGAGGAAACCATCGAGTACGTGTTGCGTGATCTCCGGTCACCCGACGGCATGTTCTATTCATCCGAAGACGCTGATTCCGAAGGCGAAGAAGGCCGATTTTACGTGTGGCGGCTTGAGGAGACCGACGCCGCCATTCCCGACGCCGCCATTGCATCTGCTGTAAAGAGTTGGTACGGCACTACGGCTGCCGGAAACTTCGAAGGTTCCAACATCTTGCATCGCCCGGTGCGCGGGGACTTGCTGCGCTCGGAGATGATCGAGCGCGGACGCGCGTTGTTGTTCGACGCACGTGAAAGCCGCGTGCGCCCGGCGCTCGACGACAAGGTTCTCCTCGAGTGGAACGCAATGTTCATCGCGACGCTCGCCGAGGCAGGAGCCGCCCTACAACACAATGAATGGATTGCAGCAGCCGTGCAAGCCGCTGACTCGGTCGAGCGAGTTCTGCAACACAATGGTCGCCGGCTGCGCTCTGTGTCCGGCGTTCCGGCTTTCGCAAACGACTACGCGTGGTTGATTGTTGCATTCACACAACTCGCCGAAGCCACCGGGCGTGCGCGATGGAGAGAACTGGCAGAAACTGTTGCCGACGCGATGATCGAGTTGTTCTGGGACGACGCTGTCGGTGGGCTGTTCACCACGGGCAACAACGCTGAACAGTTGATCGTGCGCAACAAGGATACGTTCGACGGAGCCACTGCGTCCGCCAACAGCACTGCCGCTACCGGCCTCGTCCGCTTGGCCGCCCTCACCGATCGCCCCGACTTCCGTGAACGTGCGGAGCAGATTACGTCACTCGCGACTCCGCAGATGCAGCACTACCCCACCGCGTTCTCCAACATGGCTATTGCAATCGATTTCTTGACTGCGACCACGACGGAAACCGTCGTAGCGGGAGACAATGCGGAACTTGTTGCGCTCGTTCAAAAGCATTATCTGCCGCGCAACGTCTTACTTCATGGCGAACGTGACTCGACCCGCCTGTGGGAGGGTCGAACAGATGGTGCGTACGTATGTACCGGCACAGCGTGCGGGCCCGTCGCCCACACCCTCGAAGAATTGCGAGATCAACTCAAGATCTCGCCAGACGAAATTCTGTTCTCGCAAGGCGGAGGAGGCGAAGCTGGCTAAGCCAGTGAGCCGAACGACAACGCCAGTGAGCCGAACGACAACGGCGCGAGAGCGAAATTTCGCAGGCGAGATCAGGGCTTGACGCCGGGCGAGTGCTTACCGAGGAGTTCAGCCATTGCCCAACCGAATGCAATGAGTGCGTCGCCGCGCTTGGTGTCGACTTCTTTGAAGAACGAACGAACATCTTCAGTGATCGCCTCGGGCTTGAGTGCCTCAATGTCGAAGCCGGCCTGAGTTTCACCCGAACCTTCAACAATGAAGCTCTGTGCGTCGAGACGGCCCTCGACACCGAAACGTTTTGCGAGTCGACGGCTCCACTGGCGCTCTTCGCCCGTTGCCTTGTGGCCGACACGCGGCACGATGTCGTCGAGTTGCGAGAACGCGCCGAAGCCCGACGCCTCCAGGAAACGGGTGCCGACAAGCACGTCTTCATCGGGAAACGCGAGCACGGCGCGACGGAACTCATCGGCGATGATCGCTCGCATCACCGTGTCGCGCTTTGCGTTGCGCTTGATGGACGCGATACCCCAGAGAAGGCTCGGCGTTCCACCGATACGCTCGAGTGTGCAGAAGCAGAAGCCCTGGAGCTTGCCGTTCTCGCGTGCTTGGGACACAAGCACCCACTCTTCGCGTGCCTTGGAAAGTATTCCTACGTCGTAACCGGAAGGCCCGTCGACACAGAGATCCGCCATCTCGGCGATCTCTGAATCACTCAGAGCCGTGCAGTCCTTGGTTTCAACCTCGATTGCCATGCGCGTGCGTCCTACCCTTTTTTGAAGCCTGCGGACGCTACAGCCTATTCGGTGCGGCAACTTTCTTGAAACCACCAAACCGAATTTCACTGAGCGTGATTGATATTGAAAAGGAGCCCGAGGCACTCGCCCCGGGCTCCCGTAGTGCTGTGACTATGAAATCCCTGATCAGACGACTAGGCCGGGCAGTCCGCAAGGTTGGGCAACGGCCCGTTGTTGGCGCCTGTAGTGATGAATGTTTCGGGTAGCCAACCGCCGTTTGCCATGCGAGCCCAGGCGATGTTGTCGTTTGCCTGGCCGCCGCCCCGGTTATAAGTGGTCTCGTTTGCGCCGAGAGCGCTCCTCTCGTGGTTCGACTGGCAGATCAAGGCGTATGAGCCGGCGGGGGCGCTGCCGGTGACCGTGCCGTTGTCGTCCTTTATCGGGGCATCTTTGTCAGGAGAAGCAGGCCGGAAGGTTTGGAAGTTGAAACTGCTGAAGCACTTCCCGCGGAACGAGGTCTTGCCGTTCGAACAAGTGTTGGCCGGCGGGTTGAAGTTCGATCTGTTGCCGTCATAGCGGTTGCCGTTGTAGCCGTTGCAATTCGCCCCATTACAGCTGGTGCAATTCGTGCCGTCGGCGTTGCAGTTGCTGCAATTCTGCCCGTTGCTGTCGCAGTTGTAGCAATTCGTGCCGGTGGCACAGTTGTAACTGCCGGCGTACCCATTCCCGCTGACATACCCATTCCCGCTATTCCCGCTGACGTTCCCGCCACTGACGGCGCTGTTGCCATAGCGGTAGTTGTTGTCGTAATTGCTGTAGGTGTTATTCGAAGGAACGACATTCTTGCCGCTTGAGTCCGAGTAATAGCCCCTGTCGTAGCCCACTCGGGAAACCGAGTTGTAGTCCGAATACAAACCGGTGTTGAAGCCGCTCGAACCTTGACCATCGATCCTGCTTGTCCAGCTGTTGGGCTCGGAGCAAAACGGCACACCAGGCACGTGACCGTCACTGGCGGCTGGATTTCGACCCTGAACCGTGAAGCCGGCGGCGAAAAACCCGACACCGCGTGCCGCGTTGTTACGGTTGCCGTCCGTAATAGCTGTTGGCTTGGTCAGCAGGTACCAGCGGCTACCCGAGGTTGACGAACTCAAGTCCGGGCCCGGAACCTGACAGTAGACCTCCACAACATTGTTTTTGTACTGAACGCCGATCTCAGTGCTGAAAAAGTCGACGCTGGTGTCGTTCGGGTTGCCAGCGTAAACAGCGTGTGAGGACCCAACATCGCAGTAACGCTTGTACATGGGGTGGGTAGTGCCCTGGAAAGTAAACGAAATTGTGTCGGCATTCCGATTGTTCGTACTGGTGCGACATGCCGGCGACGCGGCATCAGCCTTGAGCGCGTTCAAACCGAATAATCCGGTTGCTGCAATCGCGATCGCTGCCGTGATGGCCGCGAAGCGCTTGCCGCGCGAAGGCCGTGAAATACCACGGTGAAACACAGGGGGCTCCTTTTTCCGACGGTGAGGGTACCGTCGATCGAGTTACTGATCATCAGCGCTTTTAAGCGCCGAAAAGAATTATTGGCACATCATGTGGCACTAAAGTCAATCGAATTGTCACTCTGCGTATCATGATGTTCTACAATGCAAAATTCATTGAAGATCGTGTGAAAACCCGGGCTTTTCAGCCTGGTTTCATACGTTTTCGATCAGCGCAGCGTCGCCAAAGTCCGCGGCCGGATGACAATCGAAACCTTGTCCCCTTCGCTTATCTTTTCGATCTCACCATCGAACTGCAACAACATGTCATTCACTGCACGGAACTCGTAGGACTTCGTGCTGACTCCTTTTGACGTACCGAGAAGGGCCTTCGCCAAACGAAACAACAAATGCAGTTTGTGCTTGTACGGAAAGGTGACGACGCGAAAATAACCGTCATCGGGCTGTGCGTCCTTGGCGACCGTCAGAAACTTCGCCATCTCGCTGATGTTCGCGAAGATCATGCTGTCGACAACCAACTGCTTTCCACCGACATCAATTCGAACGGGATGAAACGCACCCAAGGACTTGATGACGATGAGCGCCTCTTTAAATCGATTGATGGACGTGCGATTCAACTCGACTGCGACCTCGGGGCTGAGTCCGATTCCGATGTAGGAATGCGCGAATCGTCGTGTGTTTCCAGTGCTGCTTTCAATCGATGCCTCCAACACATCGATGCGTTCAACGGCGCCCATTTTCACGGCGTCAACGAGAGGCCGGCGCCGGATTGTGCGGCGATGATCGTTGGCGTTTCCGGCGGCGAGCACAGCGCAGACCGGATCGGCGCCCTCGAACTGGGCGCGCAACGCACCGTTGATGACTTCGTTGTATCCACCGTCGCCGCTGGACGACACGATAAGGGGACGGTCGTATTTCTTCGCCACCTCGAGCGCGATTTCCGTGGCGTGGCCGGCGTGTTCTGTCGCAATCAGTTCGAGCGGAATGCCGATATCGAGATGCTCCAGACCGGCAACAAAAGCCTCGGCCATGTCTTTGCTCGAACCCGTGCTGTTCGGGTTGTAAATCACTACGACATTCGTAAAGTCGGCCATTGCTTCCTTTCGTTTTCATGAGCTGTAGGTGCCGTTACGGCACCCGCAGCTCAGGAAATGCGGGTTTAGTGTTAGTAGTGCCAGGGGTACTCAGCCCAGTCGGGCGGTCGCTTCTCCAGGAAACTGTCGCGACCTTCGATTGCCTCATCGGTGGCGTAGGCAAGGCGCGTCGCTTCTCCTGCGAAAAGCTGCTGTCCGACCAATCCGTCATCAATGAGATTGAATGAGTACTTGAGCATTCTCTGCGCCGTCGGGCTCTTGGCATTTATTTCGCGGGCCCATTGCAAGGCGGTTTCTTCCAGTTCTCCGTGAGGAACGACGGCATTGACCATGCCCATCCGATAGCCGTCTTCAGCCGTATAGGTACGACCGAGCGCAAATATTTCTCGCGCAAATTTCTGCCCGACCTGACGCGCCAAGTACGCGCTTCCAAAACCGCCGTCGAATGATCCGACATCAGCGTCGGTTTGTTTGAAGCGCGCGTGTTCCGCGCTGGCGATTGTGAGGTCACATACGACATGAAGGCTGTGACCTCCACCGGCAGCCCAGCCGGGCACGACTGCAATCACGTACTTCGGCATGAATCGAATCAGTCGTTGTACTTCGAGAATGTGCAAACGGCCCGCCCTCGCAGGGTCAACGGTGTCCGAGGTCTGGCCGCCGGCGTACTGATACCCGGTACGCCCCCTTATGCGTTGATCGCCGCCTGAGCAGAAAGCCCAGCCGCCATCCTTAGGGGATGGACCGTTTCCCGTGAGAAGGACGCATCCCACATCGCCCGTCATACGGGCGTCATCAAGAGCTCGGCAGAGTTCGTCAACTGTCTGTGGTCGAAAGGCGTTGCGTACCTCCGGGCGGTTTATGGCGATACGGACGGCACCCCAATCTTTGCCGTTGTGTGTCGCCCGATGGTAAGTGATGTCCGTGAAATCAAACCCGTCCACGGCTCTCCACAACGAGGGGTCAAAGAGCTCGGAAACCTTTTCTTCCATGGAATGTCATCCTACGATCCATGAGCCACCGACTTGACAGTGCGTGAGATCGCAGAGCTCAGAGGATGACCGCAGCGGCTCCGAGCAAGACCCGTAGTTCGGCAATCAAGCCGTTGTCGGTATTGACGGTGAACTCACCGGAAAGCTTCATTTTCTTCTCGCCGATGTTGAGGAAAACGGCGGACTCGCCGGGATGCTCGCTGAGGAGCTTTTTCAAGTCGTCGACGAGCCCGTCACTCATACGGCTCATCGGAATCAACAAGTTCAAGGGTTCCGCGGCGCCGTCGAGCGAGAGCTCGGGACGCTTCACCTCCATTGCGACGAGCTTCAGTTGATCATCTCGATCATCGATGCGGCCCTTTACGCAAACAACGGCGTCGTTCGCGAGCAAGTTTCCCCACTCTTGCATCGTCCGGGGAAACACCCATACCTCGATCGTCGACTGCAGATCTTCGAGCGTGAACGTTGCCATGAGATCGCCGCGCTTTGTGTAGCGGCGGATGAGGCTGGTGACGATGCCACCGACAATGCGCATGTCGCTGGCCTTGAGATCTTTCGTATCTGCAATTGAGCAGTCAACATGTTTGCGAAGTGCTGCCTCTGCACCCATGAGCGGGTGGTCGCTCACGTAAAGACCCAGCATCTCTTTTTCTTCGACGAGGCGCTGATGTTTTTGATACTCATCGGGCGGAATCGGTATGCGCGTGTCGTCGAACGAAATGTCTTCGCTGCCGACGCTACCGAACAGACTCAGGACGCCGGCGTCACGTTCGCGCCGGCGCGCAAGCGTTGTCTCGACAATCTGCTCGTAGACCATTGTGAGTCCGAGACGTGGATGATCGAGTGAATCGAAGGCGCCTGCCTTGATGAGCGAGTCAACAGAACGCTTGTTGAGCACGCTTGAATCGACGCGCTGACAGAAGTCGTAAAAGTCTGTGTAGTGACCGTTTTTCTGCCGCTCGCTGACGATGTGCGCAACGAGGCCCTCCCCGACATTGCGTACACCGGAAAGGCCGAAGGGAATAGTTCCGCCCTTGGAAGCATTCGGATGGCGCGCAACGAAGTCGGACTCTGAAGTGTTGACGTCGGGCACGAGAACATCAATGCCAATCGTGCGACATTCCGACAGGTACACCGCCGTCTTTTCCTTGTCGTCTTTTACAGACGTTAAAAGCGACGCGAGATACTCAGCCGGATAGTGCGCCTTCAGATACGCTGTTTGGAACGATACATATCCGTATCCATAACTGTGTGACCGGTTGAACGCGTAGTCAGCGAATGGCTCAATAATGTCAAAGATCTGTGTTCCGAGTTCGCGGCCGTATTTTATGCGCTCTGCACCCTCAACAAACTTGGTACGCTCTTTCGCCATAACTTCGCGCACTTTTTTCCCGGCGGCCTTCCTTAAATTGTCAGCCTCCTCCAACGTGTAGCCCGCGAACTTCTGCGCGAGACGCATCATCTGTTCCTGATAAATGCAAAGACCCTGGGTCGTTCCAAGGACCTCTTCTGCGTCGGGGTGGAAATACTCGATCGGTTTGCGGCCGTTCTTTCGATCGGCGTAGTCCATGTGCATATTCGCCGCCATTGGACCCGGGCGATAAAGAGCGACGAGTGCGGCTACGTCGTCGAAGCTCGTGGGCGCGAGCGCGCGCATGAGCGCTCGCATTTGCGTGCCTTCCAACTGGAATACACCGATTGATTCGCCGCGGCGCAACATTGCGAGCGTTTTGTCGTCGTCTAGTGCAACGTTGTCGATGTCGAATCGCTCGACCGCAGCATCGGGGCCGAGCCCTTCACGCTGGGTTGCTTCGATGAGGTCGAGGCATCGCTCGATCACGCTGAGGTTGCGCAGACCAAGGAAGTCCATCTTGAGCAGGCCAAGATCTTCGACGCCGTGCATTTCGTATTGCGTAACGATTGGCGCGTCTTCAGGACTCTCGTTTGCACCGGGCTTGCGTTGGATCGGCAGGTATTCGGTGAGCGGTTCATTCGTAATAACGACGGCGGCCGCGTGAATGCCGTCGCCACGACGCAGACCTTCGAGACCCTTCGCGACGTCGATGACCTTTTTTGCGTCAGGGTCGGTGTTGTAGAGCTCACGTAGGTCAGTAGCAACTCTGTATCCGTCCTCGTATTTCGGGTGCAGCTCCATGCACGCGTAGAGCGGCGTGTCGCGGCCCATGACAAGAGGCGGCATTAGTTTCGCGATCTTGTCGCCAACGACATATGGAAAACCAAGCACGCGAGACGCATCACGCACAGCAGCCCGCGCTTTGATGGTCGAGAACGTAACAATTTGTGCGACGTGGTCCCAACCATATTTGCTCGCGGCGTACTTGATCATTTCGCCGCGGCGACGCTCGTCAAAGTCCATGTCGATATCGGGCATCTGCTTGCGACCAGGGTTCAAGAAGCGCTCGAACAGCAGGTCGTATTTGATTGGGTCGAGGTCGACGATGCGCAAGCAGTACGCAACGCAACAACCCGCCGCCGAACCTCGGCCCGGACCAACACGAATGCCGGATCCGCGCGCGAATTCGATGAGATCCCACACAACGAGGAAGTAGGCGTCGAATCCCATGTTGCCGATAACGCCGAGTTCGTATTCGATGCGCTGCATCACTTCGCCCGGCAATTCACCGCCTTCGGGAACGTAACGCTTGCGCGCTCCGTGAAGAGTCAGGTGGCGGAGATACTCTGTGTCTGTCTCGAATCCTTCGGGCAGAGGGAATTCGGGGAGCTTTGGTTTGCCGAATTCGATCTCAACGTTCGCACGCTCCGCAATCCACAACGTGTTGTCACAAGCCTCGGGATAATCGCGGAAAAGGGCTCGCATCTCTGCGGCCGACTTGAGATAGTGCTCCTCACCATCGAACTTGAAACGCTTTGGATCGTCGAGGCTCGAGCCGGTCTGCACACACAACAACGCATCGTGCGCAAGATGGTCCTCGCGTTTTGTGTAATGACTGTCGTTTGTTGCGAGCAACGGAGCGTTGATTCGCTTTGCCAGTTCAATCAATTGCGGGTTTGTTTTCTTCTGATCCGCAAGACCGTGATCCTGCAACTCGATGAAAAAACTGTCGCGCCCGAAAATGTCTTGCAGCTTCGATGCGCGCTGCGTCGCCAGCTTTTCGTCGTCGCGCAACAACGCCTGCAACACGATTCCACCAAGGCAGCCTGAGGTCGCAATGATGCCCTTGTGATACTTCTCGAAAAGTTCGAAGTCCGCGCGTCCCTTGTAGAAGTACCCGGTTAAATAGGCCTCGCTGGAAAGCTTCATGAGGTTCTTGTAACCCTCGGTCGTCTCGGCGAGTGCAATCAGGTGGTAGTAAAGCTTTTCGCCGGATTCGCCCTCACCGCCGCCGTCGTCGACACGCCCGCGACGTGTCGGCCGCTCGTGCCGCGATTCGGCAGCCATGTAAAGCTCGCTGCCCAGAATCGGATTTATGCCGTGCTTTTTGCACTCTGCGTAAAAGTCGAGGACGCCGTACATGTTGCCGTGATCGGTAATTCCGATTGCCGGTTGGCCGTCTTTTGCAGCTGCAGCTACGACTTCTTTGATTCGGGCTGCACCGTCGAGCATCGAGTACTCGGAGTGCATATGGAGGTGAGTGAAGCTCTTGTCGTTACCCCCGCTCATACCTGCCGGTGACCCCTTCCCCTGCCCTACTGCTTGCCCCAGTCTCGCGATCAACTGGCGTCCTGATCCTCCCAGGAATGACAGCAGTGTAGTTCGCGCCGGCAGCAGCGGTCTCAGTGGAAGAGCGAATACACAAACAGCAAGAAGAGCAAAACAGACAGCCCGCTGAAGATCAGGGCCGGCACCAGGAGGTAGGTCATGACCGTCCGCTTGACAAACTTCGCACCGACCGACGGCTGGTGACTCGAGAACTGTGGACCACTGGACGCCTCGGTCGAATACCGTGGACTTGTATTCGAGATGATCTCGATCTCCGACTTCGTCGTGTAACGAGGCTTTACAGGGGTCGTGTAGCGAGGCATTACAGGGTCGTGTAGCGAGGCATTACAGGTATGTACCCGGTCGACCCGAGTCGCTACCGCCTTGGGAGTCGGGATCACCCGGCGGCAGACCGCGGCGGTGCATTTCTTCGAGCTGTGCACGCGCGGCTGCTTGTTGTGCAAAAAGTGTTGCCTGAATCCCGTGGAACAGCCCCTCGAGCCAGCCGACAAGTTGTGCCTGCGCGATGCGCAATTCACTCTCGCTCGGCACGTCGCCGTCGTCGAATGGCGACGCGAGCCGGTCGAGTTCTTCACGCAGATCCTGTGACAAACCATCGGCGAGTTCGTGCACCGACGTTTCGTAGATTTCACGCAGTCGTGAGCGGCTCTTTTCGTCCAGCGGGGCTTGGCGCACTTCATCGAGCAACTGCTTGATCATCGTGCCGATGCGCATCACCTTTGCCGGCTCTTGTACAGCGTTGCGCCGTTCTTCGTCCGGCTCTTTCGCTTCGTCTTCACTTTCACTCACGACGATCAGTTCGGGACGCGCTTCTTCCTCATTTTCAGACACTTTTACAACATTCCTTCAAAGTAAAAACCCTTCAAAAGCCAATGCTAGATAGGCCAATGCTAGATAGGCCAATGCTAGATAGGCCAATGCTAGATAGATTGCGCGAGTAGCGGAACACGTACTTCGGCCGCCGTCAACGAACCGTGCCGGCAGGCCATGTTACGCTCGCCGTCGCTGGTTGGATCATGGAACGCAATTGGATCCGACGCAATCAGTGCGACATCGCCGAGGCGACTCATTGCGCGCTCGTCGAGCGGCCCGCCGAACCACCCGGCGTCACTCAATTCTTGCTTCGTCATTACCCAAGCGAGATCGCCATAACGCTCGCGACAGATGTCCGCCAGACTATCGACGTCGTCACCGTGTGCATGCAGCCAGCGAAAGCGTCCTTCACCGGAAAAGCGCCAGCATTTCTCTGCAATATCTTCATCGATGTCGAGCGTCTTGTTACCGACAGTCACTTGTCCATGGTCGGACGTCACGACAAGGGTGGTGCCTTTGGGTAGGCCGGCCATGAGGTCGCGAATCAAGCGGTCCACCGTGTAGAGCTCGGCGTCGTAGTGCTCTCCATAGCCGTGAGCGTGGGCGACCGTATCGATTCCGTCGTAATAGGCGTAGATGAATTGCTCCCCGGCACGCGCCATGCGCCATAC
Source organism: Acidimicrobiales bacterium (assembly GCA_038253645.1). Lineage (GTDB taxonomy): Bacteria > Actinomycetota > Acidimicrobiia > Acidimicrobiales > JBBSGY01 > JBBSGY01. The sequence goes on along the minus strand of JBBSGY010000001.1, from coordinate 5,600 downwards.
CTCGATGGGCAGACTCGACGGCACGCTGTAACCGATTTGCCGGGCACCGTGAAGATGTGCCTCGGTGAATCCACTGCCCTTGACATGCTGACGAATAATCGCCGGCACTTCGTTTGCCGCGAATGCCGGTTGAATTTGAAATTCGGTGGGATTGACGGAGTCAGTCAGATCTTTGTGATCACTATCCGCCCAACGCAAGACGTTGATGACGCCAGCTTCACCTATTGACATGCGATAGCCCAGCATCCCATGAACCGATGGCGGCCGGCCGGTCACGATCGACGTGAGACCGACAACGGTCGTGGTCGGTGCAACCGTGGTGATCATTCCGCCTTCGAAACCAATGAGAGTCGGCGAAACCCGGGCGTGCTCTTGCAGCTGCTCCCAGCCCAAGCCGTCGAGAACGAGTAAGACGATTTGTGAGGCACCGTTGACTGAACTCGGTATCCAGCTTGCCGGCTGGGCCCCTAATGCCGCCTTGATCAGCTCTGGAACAACATTTGACGTGCACGCTCCGTCGTATTCCGGCAGAACCGGCTGGGCTTGGGGGCTCATATGCCCAGGAGGTTAGTGGTCCTTCGCCGAAATGCCGTGCGGTCGGCGAGGGGTTCGCCCGAAAACCCAAGGCCGGTAAAGGAATCTTCGGCTTTGCCCGATAGATCCATTGAGTGGCTGACACCTGGCTTCTCGCTCAGGGAGGAACGAAAGTTGCAGAGTCTCATCGGTTCGAGCTGGATGCACGTCCTCCGGGGGACCGGGCTCGGCGCAACCGTCCTCGCCACCGTCCTTGGCGTCGCTACCTTTGCTTCCACCGCTTCGAACACCGTTCCGGCTACTGAGGCCGGTGAGGGCGAAGGCATGATTACCGGCTACGTCGCCTCGAGTGTTCACTACGCCCTCAACGGCTCGAACCCGGCCGACATCGACAACCTGACGTTCAACCTGGACAGCACACCGGTTGCCGGATCGACCTTAAAAGCTCAAATCGACTCGGTTGGGGGCACCTGGTACACCTGCACGAACGCTGCTACGGCGGTGACCTGTGACACCCAGGCGGGAACGCAGGCAACCGTTGCTGCGTCCGACTCACTTCGAGTCGTCGTGGCCGGCTGACGGTAAGTGAGTTTACCGGCATAGTCGGGCTTACAGTGGGTTCATGCGCGTTTCGACCAGGGGTGATTACGCAAGTCGTGCGCTACTCTCCCTGGCCCTCCATGACGGGCTCACCAGGCCGACGTCGGTCAGAGACATAGCCGAGCGCACAGCACTCCCCCAGCCATATCTGGAGCAGATTCTTCTTACCCTCAAGACCGCTGAACTCGTTCACTCCAAACGAGGTGCCGGTGGCGGTTACGTGCTTGCACGAACGCCCGAGTCGATCAAGCTGAGTGACATCATCAGCGCCGTTGACGGGCCGATAGTTGCGGGTGACTTCGGCGAACCGCACGAAGGAGGCGCATGCGAACACGAAGGTCAATGCGCGTTGCTCGACTTGTGGGCTGCGATGAGTTTGCACATGCGCACCTACCTCGACTCGTTCACGCTCGCCGACATGGTTGTAAGAGCGCGCGGACTCAAGACGGTCACGTCGGCAGTTTTAGTTCCAACTTCTGAATAACCTCGACGAGATCATTCGGCAGCGGTGATTCGAAGGCAAGCTGCTTACCCGTCGTGGGGTGCACGAAGGCAAGCGATGCCGCGTGCAAGAACGGTCGCTTCAGCTTTATCGACTCGCGTGACCCGTTGTAACGCGCGTCACCGACAAGGGCGTGGCCGATTGCAGAGAAGTGAACGCGGATCTGGTGCGTGCGGCCCGTCTCGAGCTTGGCACGAACAAGCGTGACAGCCGGTTCCTCGCGACGATCAAGAACTTCGTAAGACGTACGCGCTTCTTTGCCGCGCAGGGAAACAGTCATCTTCGTACGTTGACGCTCGCCGCGACCAATCGCGCCCTCGATCATTCCATTATCGGGCTGAACATCACCCCACACCAGCGCAACATATTCACGCTCGACGTCACGCGCCTTCAGTGCCTCGACGAGTTTTTCGTGCGCTGTTTCGTTACGTGACACAACCAACAAACCGGTGGTTCCGGCATCAAGGCGATGCACAATTCCAGGGCGCATCGGCTGACCCGGGCGGTTCGCGTCGATGTCTGCAAAGCGCGCAAGTAGTCCGTTGACAAGCGTGCCATCCAGATGACCGGCTCCCGGATGCACGACAAGACCCTCCGGCTTATCGATGACCAACACGTCTTCGTCTTCATAGGCAACGCGAAACTTGATGCCGTCTTGTGCTTGGGGAAGTTGTTCTGACTCTTCGGTGTCGTCAACCTCGAGAACCTGTCCCTCGAGAACAACCTGACTGCGCGCTTTGACAGGCTTGCCATCAAGACGGATCGCGCCCCTCTTGACCGCCTCGGCCACAACCGAACGCGGCATGCCGGTAAGAGTCGCGACAACGCGATCAACGCGCTCGCCATTGACAGCTGACGGAATGGTTTCGTTCATTGAATGCTTTCTTCTCTTCTGCCGGCCGACCAAATCAAAATCAGCGCACCTACGACTATGCACGCATCGGCCAAGTTGAACACAGGCCACCATGGAGGATCGATGAAATCGACGACTTTTCCGCCGGTGTTACGAAACAGCCGATCACACAGATTTCCGACTGCTCCACCGAGCACGAGACCAACGCCGGCGACGGAAAACGTCGTGAGTCGCAAACGATTCTTGATCACCATGACTATGAGCGCGCCGACAGCAAGCGTTATGAGAACGGGAGCAAGGCCTTGGCCGAGCCCGAACGCGACACCGTCATTGTAAGTCAGGGCGAGCTGAAGTGAGCCGGCGATCTCTATTATCCGACCGTTTGTGAGCGCGCCACGGGCCCAGCTCTTGGTCGATTGATCAATTGCAACGGCTATGCCAGCCGTAAGGATGACGCCGATCCAAGCCCGCAGCGCCGCATTTTCAGTTACCGGCGGGCGAGTCCCCCACTTTTGCATTCCACGCACAATGCAGCGAAGGGTAGAGCCTCCAGGCGGGCCTTCGCGATGGGCTTCGAACAGTTCTCACACAGGCCATACGTACCGCGGCCCATTTTGTGGAGCGCTCTGTCGATTTCATCGACAACGCTCATCGCCTGAGAGACCAAGTGGAGGTTGTGCTCCCGCTCGACGTTGCCCGTGCCTCCCTCGCCGGACTCCTCGTCGAACTTGGTGTCACCCGGCTCGGCGTCGGCGGCCATTTGGTCTGCCTCCGCACGAAGCTCAGCAGCGCGTGCCATTTCCTGCTCACGCTCCTGATCGAGCGCGGCCTTCTGCTTGGAGAGGAATGGGTCGTTTGCGATTGCTGTTTTGCTCATCGGTTTCGCTTTGGGTGCGGGCAGTGGCGCCGGTGTTGCGGCCTTTTTTGCGGCCGTGGTCGCATTAGTTGTCGGCGAGGCGACGACTTTCTTTACCGGCGATTCATTTATGTTCTTTGTGGATTTTGCGGTTGCCGCGGATTTTTCTGCCTTCGCAGGAGCGACCGGCCCTTGTGCCGGCTTGGCGGGCTCTTTTGGAGCCGCTGCCTTGGATGGTGTCTTGGCGACCGCTTTGGGCGCAGCCTTGATAACTGGTTTCGCCGAGGGCTTCTTGACGGGCGCGGGCTTCTTGACGGGCGCGGGCTTCTTGACGGGCGCAGCCTTCTTGACGGGCGCAGCCTTCTTCGCAGGAGCCTTGGCGACCGCTTTGGGCGCGACATTCGGCGCAACCTTGGCAGGCACTGCCTTTTTCGGCGCACTTTTCGCCGCTACTGCCTTGACCGGTATTGCCTTGACCGGCTGGGTGACCTTTGCCTTCGTTTTCGCTGCAGGCTTCTCCGCTGCTTTCTTGGCCGCTGCCTTCGGGGCTGCTGCCTTCGGGCCTGCTGCCTTCTTGCTTGTGGCTGCTGCCTTCGGCATCCAGGCACCTCCTCCTCGTGAACGGCGTCGGAACAGGCGCTCACCTAGCTGGTCAAAACGGTGCGTCACCATAGACGACCAGGCTGAGTCAACCGGTGCGCCTCGCTGCTAATTCCCACAATTTTGCGATCGACCGCCTACCGCGAAGCGCAAGACCCTCACAAAATAACCATGGAACTCCCGAATCTTGCCGAAATCGCGGCTATCCGCTGTTTTCCTCGGGCGCAAGCTGAATTTCGTCGAGCCGGCGAAAAGTAGGCTTCCCGGCTATGTCCGGCACCAGTTCATCGAGTGGCAACAGTTCATCGAGTGACACCGGCTCATCGAAAGGTAAGCCATATCCACACGTCCCGCAGCAACCGAATTTTGCCGGGATCGAGGAGTCGATTCTCGAACGCTGGGCCAAGGAAGACACGTTTCAACGATCAATCGACCAGCGGGAAGGCGCTCCGGACTACGTGTTCTATGACGGTCCCCCGTTCGCCAACGGTCTTCCGCATTACGGCCACCTTCTAACCAGCTTCGTCAAAGACACCGTTCCGCGCTACCAAACGATGCGCGGCAAAAAGGTCGAACGACGCTTCGGATGGGACACGCACGGTTTGCCCGTCGAAATGGAAGCAGAACGCCAACTCGGCTTCAGCGGCAAGGCATCGATCGTCGACTACGGCATCGACCGCTTCAACGACTATTGCCGCGAGTCGGTCATGCGCTACACCAACGAGTGGCGGACAACCGTTACGCGCGCCGCCCGATGGGTCGACTTCGACAACGACTACAAGACGATGGACCTCCCCTACATGGAGTCGGTCATGTGGGCGTTCAAGCAGCTGTATGAAAAGGGGTGGATGTACGAAGGCCACCGTGTGCTTCCGTACTGCTGGGAGTGTGAAACGCCGCTTTCGAACTTTGAGACGCGTCTCGATGACGCGTACCGCGAACGCACCTACCCCGCCGTCACGGTGTGGTTTCAACTCGACAACGGCTTGCGCTTGCTCGTTTGGACGACAACGCCATGGACGCTTCCCTCAAATCTCGCAATCGCCGTCGGTCCGGACATCGACTACGAGATCTATGAAGACGGCGACGCACGCTACGTAATCGGCGCGGCGACCGTCGCGAACTACGGGAAACAACTCGAAAACGCGACAAAGGTCGGCGCCATCTCGGGTGCTGAGTTGGTCGGTCACAAATACACGCCGTTGTTCGACTACTTCGCTGATCACCCAAACGCATTTCAAGTCATCGCAGCCGACTTCGTCACAGTTGAAGATGGAACCGGGGCCGTGCACATGGCGCCTGCGTTTGGAGAAGACGATCAGCGCGCGTGCGAAGCCGCCGGCATCGAGATGGTCATCCCCGTCGACCAGCAAGGCCAGTTCACAACCGAAGTTCCCGATTTCGCAGGCCTGCAAGTGTTCGATGCAAACCCCAAGATCGTCGATGCGCTCAAGGCAAAGGGGCAACTGGTAAAGCGCGAGCAGTACAAGCACAGCTACCCACACTGTTGGCGCACCGACACTCCACTTATCTACAAGGCCGTGTCGTCATGGTTCGTTGCTGTCACCAAGTTTCGCGATCGCATGGTCGAGCTCAACCAGGAAATTGATTGGATCCCTTCGCACATCCGTGACGGTCGCTTCGGCAAATGGATC